>JBEBRS010000048.1:0-16054 GCA_040394705.1 Leadbetterella byssophila | reverse complement strand
GTATAAAATTTTTGCTTTCAGCCTTCAGCTATCAGCAGTCAGCTTATACATTGGCGGCGGGAGGCGCTCCTCTTGGTGTGCCGGTTTTCTGATAGTGGTGCGCCACCCGGCTGATAGCTGAAGGCTCATGGCTATTTCATGTGTATCAAGTTTAGCTATGAGCTGTGAGCCTTGAGCTTTGAGCCGGTTTTAGTTGGCCTTTTCCCGCCGGGCCATCAGTTCTTTGAAGGTAGTCAGGATGATGCCGTTCTTTTCGATATAGGCACGAAGTTCCCGGTCAAGCATAGACCACATATCGGCCTGCCTGGACCCGCCTGACCCGGAGATGTGTGAGAAAATTTCCGTGATGTCTGTACTGTGTACAATCAGCATGGCCACTCCCGGTTCCATGGCTTCGAGTACCTCAATGAAGCGCTCGGCCTTGTATTTTCCCCAGGCTTCGGGCGTGGTTTCGTTTTCCGGCTTCCAGTCTCCGCTGATGGTATGGAGGTCATCCAGTACGGGCAGACCCGCCTGCCAGATCTTTTCACCTATAGGCCGGGCCTCTTTCACAATGGCCGGTACGGGCAGGGGAGTATCTTCCTTCCAGGTGCCTTCCGCCTGCATTTTCCGGATGAGGGGATGGTGGAGTGAGCGGATGAGGAGCTTGTTATTGCCGCCGGGGAACATCACGGGTATGCGGTGTTCGATGCCCACTTTGATGTAGCGTTCCAGGAAAGCCGGACTGGCAAAGAGGGTTCCCATGTGGGAATCCATGTGTGTGGGCTTCAATCCCATCTGGAGCGCCCTTTTGAGCTGGGCGCGTATCTCTTTTTCCACCTCATCGGGCGAGGCATGGGCTACCACCTGCTCTACCGAGTGCCACATGCAGCCTTCCCGGTCGCAGAGGCCCGGTACCTGCCCGGCTCCGGCCAGGGGCGTCCACCGGTAATCTTTCCATTCCGAAGTGAGGGTGAGGTGAAGTCCCGCATCGTATTCTACCGGGCTGTTTTCGATATGGCGAATGAAACTAGCCGCCCACGGACACGGCATCATGATGCTGCAGGAAGTGGCGATTCCTTCCTCGATAGACCGGATAGCGCCCCGGTTGGAATCGTACGACATCCCGCAGTCGTCTACGTGAAAGATAACCACCTTTTTTCCTTTGGGGAATCCCAGTTTTTCCGCATAGGTGGTTTGGGCGGAAGCCGCTGTAAAAGAGAAGCAGAAGAGGAAGAGTAAAATTCTCATGACCGGATCGTTTTGTTTCCTGTATATATAATGGCACCTGCCGTAATAAACATGATAATGCTGTATATGGCCGAAGGGATAGACATGGCCGCGTTATGGAGAAGCGTGGTGGCGATGGCGATGCCCAGGGTGCCGTTCTGTATACCCGATTCAATGGAAATGGTCAGGCTTTGCCTGAAATTGAGCCGGATGAGGCGGGCCAGAAGAAAGCTGATCCCCAGGGTGAGTATATTGAGCAGGAGGGCGGCAGGACCGGCCAGCCGGAAGAACTCCGTCAGGTTATCTTTTTCGTTGTACAGGGCGGAAAGGATAATCAGCACCAGGAAAAGCGCCGACAAAAGCTTAAAGGTTTTTTGGGATTTCTCCGCGAAGACCGGGAATTTCCGTTTCAGCGCCATGCCGATGGCCACCGGCACCGCGATGATGAACAGTACGGTCAGTATGGTACGAAACAAAGGCAAGACCTCCGACCCGCCTTCCGGCATAAAATACCGGATGGAAAAATTGACTACAAAGGGAATGGTGAAGATGGTGACCATGCTGGAAAAAACCGTTAGGGTAATGGCCAGGGCAGTGTCTCCTTTGGAAAGATGGGTGATGAGGTTGGAAGTAGGACCGGCCGGACAAGAGGCGAGAATCATCAGTCCTACAGCCAGCTCAAGCTTCAGTCCAAGGAAAAAAATGACGGCCCAGGCAATGGCGGGCAGGAGAACCACATGAAAGACAATACCCAACGCGATGGCTTTGGGATAAAGTATGACCCGTTTGAAATCATCGACAACAAGGGTAAGCCCCATGCCCATCATGATAATGGCCAGGGCCAGGGGGAGAAATACCTGGGTGATGATGTTTGCATCCATAATTCAAAATAGAAAGGTTTCTCAGTATCACTTCCGGGAAAGGAATATGGACTAGCCGGCCTCCCGTTTTTTTACTTTTTATTTCCGGAAATAGATTACCCCAGGATGATGAATGTGTTAAGTCAGTATTAAAAAATCTACATTAAATATCAAAATGTGAATATTTTCTATTTTTGCGTAAATTGAGGATTATTTTACGCATATTGCAAATATTCTCTTGATTTATTCCCTTAGTTTTACTTTTAAATCATGGAAAAGCGACGGTTCATCAACCCTAAAAAGCATAAAACAGAATGGAGAGAGCAGATTTTTTTCAGGAGCAAAAGATTAATGACAGGGAATTCGAAAAACTCTATGACCGTTATTACCGGCCGGGCATCGCTTTTTTAGTATCCATTGTCAAAAACCGGGAGGAAGCGGAGAATATGTGGCAGGATGTGTTTATGAAATTATGGTTGCGGAAAGATCAGCTGAATTTTGATTCGGGGCTGCAGGCCTACATTTTTGCCAGTCTCCGGAATATCGCCTTTGATTTCCTGAAAAAACTGGAGCGGGAAGAGCAGATGAAGCGTTATTTCCTGGCGCAGATGCAGGAAACGGAAGAGGTGCAGGAAGAGCCGGCCTTTTCTACCCTGGCCCGCGCCATTGAAAAACTCTCAGAAAAACGGAAAATGATCTTGCGGATGAATGTGGAAGAAGGGAAGTCATACCAGGAGATTGCGGACATTATGCGCATTTCAAAAAATACGGTAAAAAACCAATTGATTAAGGCCAGACAGCATCTGAGAAATACGATTGAATACCCCATTGCCCTGCAGTAAATGAGAATATACTACCTGTTTTTTTTCTGTGTTTCTTTTTCGCTTGTTTTTGCCCAGACGGATGAGCAGCGGAGACAGGCTCTCGAAGCCGGTTTGAATCCTTCACTTCTGTATCCCACGGCGTATCCCGACCGGATTATCGTGCAGCTTACGGAAAATCCGCTCCACAGCGTGGGGGTCAACTGGAGAACGGACGTCTCCCAGGGCAGCGGGTGGGTGCAGTTTGCGCCGGCTACTCCCGGTACCACGTTTTTACAGTCGCTGGATTCGGTTTCGGCCCGCGTGGAATCCTTAACCGTTTCCTATCCGGACGAGCCGGACGTGACGGCCCATTATCATTCCGCGGTAATCCGTGGCCTGGAGCCGGGCCGTTCTTATGTGTACCGTGTGGGCAATGGGCGGTTCCGCAGCGAATGGTTCCAGTTCTCTCTTCCTGAAAAAGATGGAAAATTGTCTTTCCTTTTTTTTGGCGATGCCCAGAATGACGTGAGAAACCATTGGTCGCGGCTGCTGAGGAATGCATTCCGCGTGCAACCCGATATTGACTTCATGCTCCATGGCGGGGATCTGATCAACCGGAATAACCACGATATGGAATGGGGAGAGTGGTTCGCGGCGGGGGGATTTATTCATGCCACGGTTCCGAGCGCCATGACCCCCGGCAATCACGAATACGGAAAAGGGCCGGTGCTTTCTCCCCAGTGGAGGCCCCAGTTTACTTTACCGGAGAACGGCCCGGAAGGCCTGAATGAAACCAGCTTTGAGATCAATTACGAACAACTGAAGATCGCGGTGCTTGACGCCACCATGATTTATGATTTTCCGGAGACGGAAGCGGCGAGCGCCCGCTGGCTGGACTCCGTTTTTACACATAACCCGAGAAAATGGAATGTGTTGCTGATCCACTTCCCGTTTTACTCCACCAAATCTAACCGGGACAATCCTCGCCTGAGGGAAATTTTCCAGCCTGTTTTAGACAAACACAAAGTAGACCTGGTATTGCAGGGCCATGACCATGCCTACGGGCGGGGGGTGAGGCAGGTGAAGGGCAATGCCACCGTTTACGTGGTGTCTAACTCCGGTCCGAAGATGTACGAGGCGGGAGAAAACAAGGACTGGATGGTCAAAAAAACGTCGATGGTACAAATGTTTCAGGTCATGACGATCTTGGGAGACCAACTGGAATACAAGGCGTATATGGCCGACGGTAGCCTTTTTGATACGTTTCTGCTTCGGAAAACCCCGGAAAATCTGACCGTTATCGAAGAAAAAACAGAGCACCGGGAGTAGTCCATTTCGGCAGGATCACAGTTATAGAGAAAAACTCTGATGATCCTATGAAAGAAAGTTTTACTCGAATACGGATGCTGCTCTTCGTTGGTGTCTTCTTGCTGGCCGGGTTTTCCGCTGCGGCCCAAAACCGAACGATCAGGGGTAAAGTTACCTCCTCGGATGACTCCGGCGGACTCCCGGGGGTCAATGTGGTCCAGAAGAATACAACCCGTGGTGTCACTACAGACAGCCAGGGCGATTACAGTATCGAAGTCACCGGAAACGAGGTGACGCTGGTATTTTCCTTTGTAGGATACGAACGCCAGGAGATAGCGGCAGGAAACCGTAATGTGGTTGATGTGCTGCTGACCCCGGATGAAAACAGCCTGAGTGAAGTGGTGGTCACCGCCCTGGGCATCGCCCGGGAAGAAAGATCGCTGGGGTATTCCGTAGGCAAGGTGGAAGGCAAAGAGCTGAACCGGGTGGTGCAGGAAAACGTGCTGAACAGCCTGGCCGGACGGGTCTCGGGGGTAACGATCAACTCTACGGGCGGTACGGGTTCCTCGGTCAGTATGGTGATCCGGGGAGCGAACTCCCTGAACGGCGATAATCAGCCCCTGTTTGTGATTGACGGGGTGCCCATTGCCAATACACTGAACAATGTCAGTTCGGGGGGAAATGACAACCGGGTCGATTTCGGGAACGCTATCAGTAACCTTAACCCGGACGATATTGAAAATATTTCCATTCTGAAAGGCCCCAGCGCCGCGGCCCTGTACGGCTCCCGGGCGGGGAACGGCGTGGTGCTGATTACCACCCGAAGCGGCGCCAATGTGAACCGCATGACGGTGTCGGTGAACAGCAGTACGGTATTTGATCAGCCTTACAAATTCCTGAAATGGCAAACCCAGTTCGGGTCTGGCCAGTACTCGGCTATCCCTTCGGAGATCACCGGCTCTCCCTTCAGTAACCCTTTCGGTAAGCTGATCGAAGAGAATGTAGGCGGTACCTACGGCGCAGCCCTGGATAAAGGGTACGAGGAAGTGCAATGGAACAGTCCGATAGGCGAAGACGGTAAGCCGGTCAAGATGCCCCTGGTGTCGCACAAAGACAATGTGAAAAATTTTGTGCAGACGGGGATTACCACCACCAACGGTATTTCCATCGCGAATAATACGGGCGCTTACAATTACCGTTTGTCTTATTCCAACATGTGGAACCGCGGAATTATTCCCAATTCCGACCTGTTCCGGAATACCATTAACCTGAATACGTCGGTGAAAGTATCGAACGCCATCCGGGTAAGTTCGGTCATTGATTTCAGCCGGAACAATTCGAATAACCGCCCGGCAGGGAACCGGGGCTCCAATCCTTTGCAGTGGGCCTACAGCGTTTCTCCGCATACGGATATCCGTGACCTGCAGGATTACTGGCTGCCCGGGCAGGAAGGTCTCCAGCAGCGGTCGCAGTACGCCGGCGTATACAATAACCCCTATTTCCTGGCGTACGAAGTGAATAACGCTTTTGTGCGCGACCGGATTTACGGAAATATACGGGCCGACTACCAGATATCGCGCGATTTCAGCATTTTTGCCCGCTATTCCCTGGATAAGCTGGACGAAAGAAGGGACCTCAAAGTAGCCAACAGCTATACCAATGACCCGAACGGGGCCTATGCCCTGATTAATATCGGGAATTTTGAACACAATATGGATTTCCTGGCTACCTGGAAAAAGGATATTTCCGATTTCAGCATGTCGGTATCCGCCGGGGGAAACAGTCGTTACCAGAAGGGTACTAACGTCAGCAATGCCACCAAAGGCGGAACAGGCCTGATTGTTCCCGGTCTCTTTACCATTCAGAACATTGCGCCTGCTAACCTCAATTACTCCAGTACCTGGTTCCAGAGGGCTATTTACAGCGTGTACGGACTGGCCAATTTCGGATTTAAAGACATGGTATTCCTGGATGTGACGGCCCGGAACGACTGGTCTTCTACGTTGCCGGTGGAAAACCGCTCGTATTTCTATCCCTCTGCCTCTTTTAGCATTCTGGCCAACGAGTTTATCCCCATGCCCCGGCAGGTGAGCCTGTTTAAACTAAGAGGGGGTGTGGCCCAGGTAGGAAATGACGCCAACCCGTATAACCTGCTGGGTACCCTGAATAACCAGGGCGCCTGGGACGGCGTGCCGCGTCTGAGTACGCCCGGTACCCTTCTGATCCCCGACCTGAAACCGGAGATTGTGACTTCGTACGAAGGAGGACTGGATCTGCAGCTGTTTACCAACCGCCTGCGTTTGTCAGGTACCTATTATATGGTGGAAAACCGCAACCAGATTCTGAGCGCCAAATTGCCGCCCTCATCGGGATATACCACCAAGAATGTGAACGCGGGCTTGCTGGTGAGCAAAGGATGGGAGCTGGGCCTGGGCGGTACGCCGGTATCGGGCCGTGATTTTCGCTGGGACATCCACGCGAACTGGACCCGGAACCGTACCCGTATCATGGAGCTTTCGGATGACCTGCCGTACTACACGCTCTGGACAGACGCCAGGGGAGGCGCCTGGACCTACGTGGGAGACGAGATCGGGGATATCTATGACGCGGAAATCGTGACGGTAACCGATCCGACCTCGAAGTACTTCGGATACCCCATTCTGGATGCGACCGGGAAATGGCAGGACATTGATGCCCAGAGTTCTAAGAATAAAATTGGAAATTTTAACCCTAAGTTTATCATGGGGTTACAGACCGGTCTGAATTATAAAGGACTGAGCCTGAACATGTCTTTCGACTGGAGGCATGGCGGAGATTTCGTATCTCAGACCTACCGTTACGGGGAAGAAGACGGGCGTTCTCAGCTTTTCCTGGATAAACTGATTAACCCGAACGGTCTGGAAGGACAGGCTCTGGCCGATTACCTGATTGCGAACCAGGAAACCATGATTAAGATCAATGGAAACGTTTTTCCCCTGGTGGGCGGACCTACACCAGATTATAACGGGTATCCTTTCCAGTACGGGCCGTATACCCTGCCGCACGGGGGTGTATTTGTTCCGGGGGTGATCCAGACCGGCACAGACGACCAGGGCAACCCGACATACAAGGAGAATCTCGGTGCAGCGGGAACGGCTGTTTTGCCTTTCGCGGGCGCTACTACCTGGTCGTTTACGCGGGCCTTCCTGTATGACGCTTCGTATGTGAAGCTGAGGGAAATCTCCCTGGGCTATGATCTTCCGCGTAACCTGGTGAATAAGTGGGGGATGCAAAATGTGCATTTTTCGGTGTACAGCCGGAATATCATCCTCTGGACCAAGGCCAAGATTAATATTGACCCGGAAATGGCCTACCAGCTGGAATCCGGAGTGCAGGGCGGGGTGTCCCAGTTTAAGCAGGGAATTGAGCGGTATAACGTAACACCATGGGTGATGCCGGTAGGTTTTCGCCTGGGTATCACATTTTAATTGCAGAGAGCTAAAATTTAAGGATATGAAATACACATGGAAAAAGATCAGTTTAGGGATGCTGTTTTCGGTGTTCATGTTTTCCTGTCATGACCTGACAGAACTGAATGTAAACCCGAACGGCGTAGACCCGGCTGAAGCTAACCCAAACCTGGTGCTGTCTACGGTGTTGTCTGAAACAGGGCTGCAACTGACCAGGTTGAATTTTGATGAGATAATGGGGGGGCTGATGCAGCATACCCAGAAAGACGGGTGGTCATCTGCCCATAACGATTACGATTGGGGCGGTAGTCAGTCGTGGGCGGGCTGGTATTCCATCTTACGGGATAACCAGTTTGTATACAACCGTTCGGTAGAGCTGGGCTATGAAATGCACCAGGGCATTACCCTGGTGATGAAGTCCATGATTTTCGGACTGATTACCGATTTATGGGGAGACGCCCCCTATTCGGCTGCGCTGAAGGGTGCGGAGGGTGGAGAAGACCACACTTTCCCGGTTTTTGATTCCCAGGAAGCCATTTATACGGGCATCCTGGCCGACCTGGAAACGGCCAATACGCTATTGTCGAAAAGCGCTTCGGAGTACAGCGGCAGTACGGGAAGCGCGGATTTGTATTTCGGGGGAAATCCCGTGAAATGGAGGAAGCTGGCCAACTCGCTAATGCTGAGATATTATAACCGTCTTTCTTCCAAAAAGCCGGACGTAGCCAGGGCCGGTATAGAGAAGATTGTGGGAAACCCATCCCAATACCCGATTATTACGGCGGCGGCCGATGATGCCACCATGCCTTTTGCCGGAAACAGCAACGATGACTCCTGGCCTGCCAATGCCGAATATGACGCCAGCGCCAGCAGCTACCGGCGGATCAAGATGTGCGCCACGCTGGTAGACAAGATGCGGGAGCTGAGTGATCCCCGACTGGGCGTCTGGGCCGCCCGCGTGCAGATTCCCCTGGTGGTAGACAGCTCCCTGACCGGACGGGTAGACCGCATAGAAGACGGGAAAAGGATACTCTCTCTGGAGCGGGTTCAGGGACTGGAGGTCAATACCAACCCGGATTATGTCGGTCTGCCGCCGAACATGCTGGGTGGGGCCACCTACAACCTCAGTCCTACCGCGGAGCAGGCTGCCAATAACCCCCACGTTTCCTGGCTTAACGATATCTACCGCCAGGGCAAGGGGAATCTCCTGAGGGCAAGGCTGATGTCGGCCGCGGAAGTCAATTTTATCCTGGCCGAGTCGGCCCAGAGAGGCTGGGCTACAGGCAATGCCGAAACCCTGTACAATGCCGCCATCAAGGCTTCGTTTGACGCATGGGGCGTGGCCGCCGGGTATCCGGCGTACATTGCCGGGGAGAAAGTGAAGTACAACGGTTCGTTGAAACAGTTGATCGAACAGAAATGGATTTCAAGCTGGACTGCCGCCGCGGAGGCCTGGTTTGATTACCGCCGCACCGGCTATCCTGAACTTACTACGGGTTCTCAGGCCCTCCGCCAAGCGGTACCCGTGCGTTTCTTCTATATGTTAGACGAAAGAAACCTGAATAAGGCGAACAGTGATGTAGCCGTTGGGCGCCTGGAAAGTACCCCGTTTACCGGTCCTGAAGGCGCTAACAGTCCCTGGTCTAAACCCTGGGTGATCCAGGGAACGGGTAAGCCTTGGTAATCATTGAAAGTTCATGGAAAAGAACCCCGATAGGGGTGACATTATGATAGAATAGTATGCGTAGAATAAGTGTATTATTTTGGTTCCTGATCAGTAGCTGGGCGGTGAATGCCCAGTCGCTTCGGGGCGGCGCGGCTGTGAGAAACATCACGCCAGACCCTCTTCTGCCCGTTTCGGGAGGGGTGGGCACGCCCGTGCCGGTGACCCAAAAGAAAGGCGACCTGTTCGTGCGGGCCATGGTGCTGGAATTTGCAGAAACCCGGGTGGCGTTTGTATCGGTAGATAACCTGGGCTGGCCTTCCGTACTGGGAAATAAGGCCCGTGCCCTGGTGGGGAGCATTCCACCGGAAAATATCCTGATCGGGGCTACCCATACGCACAGCGCACCCGATGCCTACGCTTTTCCTGACGCAGAGGGAAAGAGTTACGCCGACATGGCCTACCTGCAAAGGTGTACCGAGCTGATGGCAGAGGCCATACAGGAGGCGCAGCAAAACCTGGAAGAAGTGGAACTGAAAGCAGGCTACGGAAAAGTGGCTCCGGGCATCGCCTATAACTACTACGCGCCGGACCTCTACGATCCCCATTGCGGGGTGTGGCAGATCCGGAGCAAAAAGACGGGAAAAGCCCTTTCCACCATGGTGAATTTCGCGATACACCCGGAAGTGATCGGCTCCCAGAGGGGAATACTCAGTCCTGATATCTGCGGGCCTCTCTACGAGACCATTGAAAATATGGGGGGCGGAGTAGCCATTTTCTTTAACGGGGCACAGGGCGGAATGGTGACGGCCGATAACCGGCGGCAGGCAGGGGAAGAAAATACCTGGGAAGAGTGTATACGCATAGGAAACCGGTTGGGGAAGGAAGCGTTGGAAATCCTGGACAAGGGGGAGGTCATCTCTCCGTCGGCCTTGCAGGTAAAGTCTCAGACCGTCGCGTTTCCGGTAGAAACCCCTGTGATGCGGTATATCCTGGAAAAATCGCCTATGGGGTATTCCCTGAACAATGAAAACCAGGTGACCACGGTACAGAATCTGATTGAGCTGGGACCGGTGAAGATCCTCACCATCCCGGGAGAAGCGCTTCCGAATATCGGGTTTTATCTCAAAAGGAAAATGAACACGCCTTATCCTTTCCTGTTCGGTTTAACCAACGACGCTTTCGGGTACATCCTGACCCGGGTAGATTACAATAGCTTTGAACGCTATAATTATATTTCCCGGACCAGCCTGGGAGAAGAAACGGGTGAGATTCTGATCAATGCATCGTTAAAACTTATCCAGGAACAGTAGAGTGCGGCAATTTAAGAGAGTAAATTATACCAAATGAAACAGCCATGAGCATTCAGCTATCAGAAAACCGGCACACCAACTGGCCAATGTATAAGCTGACTGCTGATAGCTGAAGGCTAAAAGCAAATTTTTATACAGATGAAAAAAATAATCGTATGTCTGCTCCTCCTGATTCCGGGAGTAATGACGGCACAAAAGAAAAAGAAATCAGGTCCTGCGGAGGTTGCAGTTCAGAAAGTGGAAATCACGCCGGAAACGGCGCTCAAGAGCTACATTCATAACGGAGACACCACGTACGGCTGGGAGATTCGGGATACTTTCACCGAAAAAGGAGTGACGCGCTATAACGTACTCCTGACTTCTCAGAAATGGAGGGAATTTACCTGGAAACATCAGCTCACCCTCTTCGTACCGGAAACCCTGGGCTATGACGGTGCCTTGCTGTTTATTACCGGAGGATCCGTAAAAGACGGAGAGCCCAACTGGTCTGCGGAAGACGACCGCTACTGGCCCGTACTGTCGGCTATAGCCCGCCAGAATAAAGCGGTGACGGCCATTATCAAGCAGGTACCCAACCAACCTATCATCGGGAAAATGACCGAAGACGAGCTGATTTCCTACACCCTTCACCAGTTCAAAAACGATAAGGATTATTCCTGGCCCCTCCTGTTTCCGATGGTGAAGTCTGCCGTGAGGGGAATGGACGCCATTCAGGAATTGGTGAAACAAAAATCCGGGGGCGATATCCAGCGCTTTGTGATTTCGGGCGCCTCCAAGCGGGGATGGACCACCTGGCTTTCGTCGGCCATTGACGATGCCCGGGTTGCGGCCATCGGCCCTATGGTAATCGATATGCTCAATATGCCCGCTACATTGAATTACCAGTTTAAAACCTACGGGGATTACAGTGTACAGATTGAAGATTATACCAAACTGGGAATTGCCCAGGATATAGAGTCTGCCGACGGGAAAGCGCTCCAGGCCATGATCGACCCGTATTCTTACCGGGAAAACCTGACCGTGCCCAAAATGATTTTTATAGGTACCAATGACGAATACTGGACCCTGGATGCCATCAAGTTCTCCTGGAACGACATTCCGGGCCAGAACATGATTCACCTGGTGCCTAATGCAGGCCATAACCTGGGTGGGGGAGAACAGGCATTCCAGGCGCTTAACGGCTTCTTTGCCACCACTTTGCAAAATAAGCCTTATCCGGTGGTCAGCTGGTCGACCCAGTCTTCTTCGGCAGGTACAGAACTCCGGATCACCGCGCCCAAAGAGGGGTTGGCGGGAGCCGAGTTGTGGTACACCAGTTCGTCTGACAAAGACTTCCGGAATAATTTCTGGCAGAGTACGCGGGTGCGGTCTATCGAAGGCGATGTACTGACAGTACCCGTGCCTAATCCGGCGAAAGGCTATTATGGTTTTTATGTGGCCCTGAGATACCGGAACCCCTCGGGTGGAACTTACCTGGTGAGTACCCGGGCGTTTATTTCCGGTCAAAACGGTTTAGAAGAATAGGTATGGAGCCCTCCCGTTCCCAAATATTATTGCAAAAGCTCATCAGCAATACATTGAGCCCGGAAGAGCTGGATGAATTGCTGGCGGCTATGCAGGAGCGGGAGGTCCTCGACGAAATGTCGGACTTCCTTGAAAATTATTTCGGGAAACTGATTGAGCGCTTTGATAAGCCCCTTAACGAATAGTGTATTGTTTCCGGTACTCGCTGGGGGTACATCCTTTGAGTTGCTTGAATTGGCGCGACAGGTTTTTGGTGTCGTTCATACCCAGTTCCATCGCAATTTCAAAGACGTTCATGTCGGTTTCCAGGAGGCGGGAACTGAATTTTTCCATTCTCAGGTTAAAAATGTATTTGTATACGGGAAAACCGGTGATTTCCTGGAAGCGCTTTTCCAGGGTACGTCGTGATAGGGGAACCTGGCGGACCACGTCGTTTACCTGGATGGGCTTTTCCAGGTTTTGGTGGATAAATTTCAGTACATCCGAAATGTGTTCGTCATGGGTGGCATAGATATCCGATGACTGGCGGGTGATGATCTGGGTAGGTTTCACCACGATATCGTAGAAATGGCCCGTGCCGTTCCGGATCATCTCCTCCAGGAGGCGCGCCGCCTGGTACCCTCCGTTTTCCGCCTCCTGGTCGATGCTGGAGAGGGGAGGGTCGGAAAACTCGCAGATCATCTCGTCATTGTCTACCCCCAGCACCGCTACTTCCTGGGGAATGGATATGCCGGAGTGGCGGCAGGCCTCCGTAATGTGCTGGCCCTGGTTATCGTCGCAGGCCATCAGTGCCACCGGTTTGGGAAGCGATTTCAGCCATTGACTCAGGGCGCTGGGCCGGTAGTACCAGATATTATCGGAATCGGAGATGTCATTTTCAAAATAATGGACCTTATACCCCGCCTTGTGTATCCTGTTTTCATAGCCTTCCGCCCTTTCTCTTGACCATACGATATTACGGAAGCCATAAAACGCGAAATTTTTGAATCCTTTTTTCAGGAAATATTCCGCGCCCAGTTTTCCTGCCTCCTTGTGATCGCCCGTAATATTGGGAATTTCAGTGAAACGTTCCTTGAAATCCTGGGCAATGATCGGTATGCCTGCTTCAATAAAGGAGGCCACGCGCGGATCGTTGTAAAACTGCCCGATGATGCCGTCGGCTCCCCATTCCAGGGCCCATTCCAGTATGCCGTCCATGCCCTTGGTTTCACGCTGAAAAAGCGGCATGCGGCAAAATACCCAGGGACCGTGCTCTTTGGAATACCGCGCTATACCCTTTAAAAGCTGTTTGCTGTATTCTTCGGCAAAATCAATCATCAGGATAATCTTATACATGGTTCCGGTTATTTGGCTTACCAAATATACATCGGAAAACAGGTTTACCGAAGTTTTGAGCGAAAGATTAACGGGTGCCATTTTCCAAAAGGCGGACTTCCGCACTCTTTGAAGGGTCTCTGGCAGGAAGAACATCATGTACTTTCGTGCTTCAACTCTTAAATTACTGGTGTGTATGAAGTATTTTTTCGCCTTTCTTCTATGGATGAATATGCCGGTGCTTACGGCGCAGGAAACCCTTACCTCTCCAGACGGGGACCTGGAATTGCGGTTTTCGCTGGATCAGCATGGAACGCCGCGGTATGCCCTGACGTTCAAAGGCCAGACTGTGCTGGAGCCAGGTAAACTGGGAATGGCGCTGGTGGGAGACAGTATCTCCCTGCATGAAGGGTTCCGGATCCGCGATACCAAAGTAAGTTCGGTCAATGATTCGTGGGTGCCTGTGTGGGGCGAATCCTCCCGGATCCGGAATCATTATAACGAACTCGAAATTACCCTGTACCAGGCCAGGAGAGATACCGAACTGGTGCTGCGTTTCCGGCTTTTTGACGACGGACTGGGCTTTCGGTACGAATTCCCTAAACAAAAAAACCTCTCGTATTTTGTGGTGAAAGACGAGCTGACGGAGTTCCGGATGGCAGGAGACCATAAGGCATTCTGGTTGCCGGGCGACTACAATACAGAGGAATACCGGACCAGCACCACCCTCCTTTCCGGGATTATCCCGAAATTGAAAACCCGATCCCTTTCGGTAGGGGAAAACTATCCTTTGTATGAAAACAAAGGGATCTTCTCGGTGCAAAGTCCGCTGATGATGAAAAGTGCCGATCATCTCTATATCAATATTCATGAAGCGGCCCTTGTAGATTACCCGGCCATGATGCTGGAGATAGACGGCTACACTTTCAAAACCCACCTCACTCCTGGCGCGGTAGGAAACAAGGCCTACATTCAGACCGATTTTACTACGCCCTGGAGAACCGTACTGGTGAGCGATGACGCCCGCGATATCCTGGCATCAAATACCATACTGAACCTGAATGAACCTTGTGCCCTGGAAGATACCGACTGGATTAAACCGGTGAAATACGTGGGCGTGTGGTGGGAAATGTTTGTCAAAGGCTCAAGCTGGGCGTATACCAGTGAAACCAACACTAAACTGGGGCAAACGGATTATTCCCTGCTGAAACCCAACGGAACGCATGGGGCTACCACGGAGAATGTCAGAAAATATATTGATTTTGCGGCGAAGCACGGATTTGACCAGGTATTGGTAGAAGGCTGGAACGAAGGTTGGGAAGACTGGTACGGACTGTGGAAAGAGGAGGTATTTGACTTTGTAACGCCTTATCCTGATTTTGATCTGCCTTACCTCCGCGATTATGCAAAAAACAAGGGTGTGCGGCTGATGATGCACCACGAGACCTCGGCTTCGGCCACCAATTATGAGCGGAGGCTTGAGCAGGCGTTTCGTTTTATGAACGAAAATCGGTATAACGCGGTGAAGACCGGTTACGTGGGGTATCCCATTCCCCGCGGAGAGTGGAGAAGCGGTCAATGGATGACCTCTCACTACCTGAGGGTGGCCAGGGAGGCGGCCCGGCACCGCATCATGGTCAACTCGCACGAAGCGGTGCGGCCTACGGGGCTGAGCCGCACGTATCCGAACTGGCTGACCCAGGAGTCGGCCCGGGGAACGGAGTTCGAGGCCCTCGGAGGGTCTGACCCGGACCACACCACCATCCTGCCTTTTACCCGCCTGGTGGGCGGTCCTATGGATTACACCCCGGGCATTTTCCAGATTACGTTTGACCATTATCATCCCGACAATAAAAACCGGGTGCATACCACCCTGGTGAAACAGCTGGCCTTGTACGTGACCATGTACAGCCCTCTGCAGATGGCGGCCGACCTGGTGGAAAACTATGAGCGTTTCCCGGACGCCTTCCAGTTTATTAAGGATGTGGCCGTAGACTGGGACGAGAGCCATATCCTGGAAGCCGAACCTGGAGATTACATCAGCATTGCACGGAAGGCCAAGGGGAAAGCGGAATGGTTTGTGGGTGCCATTACCGACGAGAACCGGCGAACCGCTACACTGGATCTGGCTTTTCTGCCGGCCGGAAGGAAGTTTACGGCTACCATTTATGAAGATGCGCCCGATGCCCATTGGGAAACCAGTCCCATGAAGTACCGTATCCGTACGGTGGAAGTGACGTCTAAGTCGGTATTAAAGCAGGTGCTGGCACCGGGTGGAGGCGCGGCCATTAGTATACGGTAAGGTAAAAACGGTATAAAAAAAATTAGCCTTAAAAATCTTTAAGGCCAATCCGATTTCAAGTGAATCTATACAACTTAATATTTTTTGTTCGGGGCAATGCACCCCTTCATGTGGGGGTGCTGCCTTAATTTCGCGCCCCGCATTTCGCGTATGGGCATGTTGAGACAGGAAAGCACGTAAATCGTTTACCAAATTTTAATACGATTCACTTTGGTGATACAAGTTTAATTTATTGAAAATTTATTTCCAAATAAAAAGACAGAAAATTTTATATTTTCAGTAAAAATTGAAAATTTTGGATGAAAAATT
>JBEBRS010000047.1:0-16162 GCA_040394705.1 Leadbetterella byssophila | reverse complement strand
ATTTTTAATTCGTAATTCGTAATTGATAAAAAGGCATTTAGGAGCGGGGTCTGTTCCCCGCTTTTTTCTTTTCCTGACCACACAGAAGGACCGCTGTTTTTGATCCTGTATTTCAGGCACCGTAACGCCCGAAATTTCTCCCGAAATATTACTATTTAAGCAAGAAAAATTCAAATATTAAATTTTTTTGTTCACTTTTTGATTTATTGAGAATTTTAATCAATTGATTATAAGCGTATTAAAACAAAAAATTTGAAACTTTTTAAGTTTAATTTTTTTAAAGTTCTTTTTGCTTCTATATTTGTCTTGGAGATTATCTCCGCCGTTGTTCCCTTTAAGAGCGCTTCAACAGATCATCCAAAAACAGCAACAACACATGAGCATTTTTGACAAGCGGGTGAATTATAAACCCTTCGAATATCCCGAGATTCTTAAATTCACGGAAGCCATTAACAAAGCCTACTGGGTACACAGTGAGGTAGATTTCACGGCCGATGTACAGGATTTCCACGCCAACCTTGACCGGGCCGAAAGAACCGCGGTGAAGCACAGCCTCCTGGCCATTGCCCAGATTGAAGTGGCGGTGAAATCGTTTTGGGGAAATCTCTACCAGAATTTTCCCAAGCCGGAATTCAATGGCCTGGGCAGTACTTTCGCCGAATGCGAGTTCCGTCATTCAGAGGCCTATTCCCGCCTGCTGGAGGTGCTGGGCTACAACAACGATTTTCAGCATCTGCTGGAGGTGCCGGTGATCCGGGAGCGGGTGGAATACCTTTCCGGGGTACTGGCCAACACGCGTTCGGAAGACCGTAAGAAATATGTAATTTCCCTGATCCTGTTCACCATCCTGATCGAAAACGTATCGCTTTTCAGTCAGTTTGCCATCATCCTGTCGTTCACCCGCTTCAAGGGATACATGAAAAACGTGAGCAATATCATTGCCTGGACGTCTATCGACGAACAGATTCACGCCAACGGGGGGATTTACATTATCAATACCATTCGGGAGGAGTTCCCTGATTTTTTTGACGAACAGACCGTAGCCCTGATTCACTCCACCGTGCGGGAATCTATTGAGGTGGAGAGCCGCATCCTCGACTGGATCTTCTCAGAAGGAGATCTCTCCATTATCAACAAACATGATCTGCTCAATTTCATGAAGTTCCGCATTGATGAAAGCATGAAACAGATCGGGTTCGGCACCTTGTTTAACGTATCGCACGCCGAATACCAGCCCGTGAGCTGGTTTGAAGAGGAGGTTTTTGCGAACACCATGGATGATTTCTTTGCAAAACGCCCCGTAGATTATACCAAACATGATAAAAGTATTACCGCAGACGATTTATTCTAAAACACAGACATGATGGAATTATTTTTAACAGAACAACCGTTAGAAAAAGAAGAAACCCAGCGTTTATGGTGGAAAAACCCGGAGAGCGAACAAATTCTGAACCGGGGCTACCTCCTGAACGGAGAAACCGTGGAAGGGGCAATCAACCGGATCTGCACAGCCGCCGCGAAAAGATTGTATAAACCGGAACTGACCGAACCCTTCCGTGAAATGATTGAAAGGGGATGGATGAGCCTGAGCTCTCCCATCTGGGCCAATATGGGAACCGAAAGGGGCCTGCCCATTTCCTGCTTCAATGTACACGTACCTGACAGCATCGAGTCTATCACCCACAAACTGGGAGAAGTCATCATGCAAACCAAAACCGGGGGCGGTACTTCCGGCTATTTCGGAGACCTGCGCGGACGCGGAAGCGCCGTGACCGACAACGGTAAAAGCAGCGGAGCCGTGAGCTTCATGAAACTGTTCGATACCGCCATGGACACCATCTCCCAGGGCGGAGTGAGAAGAGGGGCTTTTGCCGCTTACCTGGATATCGACCATCCCGACTGCGAAGAATTCCTACAGATCAAAAATATCGGAAACCCCATCCAGAACCTTTTCTTCGCCGTTTGTGTACCGGATTACTGGATGCAGGAAATGATTGACGGAGATACCGAAAAAAGAAGCCTGTGGGCCAAGGTGCTGGAAAGCCGTCAGCAAAAAGGATTGCCCTATATTTTCTTTTCCGACAATATCAACCGGAACAAACCCCAGGTGTACAAGGACCTGAATATGCGGATCAACGCGAGCAACCTCTGCTCCGAGATCATGTTGCCTTCCAGTGAGGACGAGTCGTTTATCTGCTGTTTGTCTTCCATGAACCTGGAACTGTACGACGAATGGAAAGATACGAAGGCGGTGAAACTGGCAATCTTTTTCCTGGATGCGGTACTCCAGGAGTTTATTGCGAAAACCGAAAACAACCATTACATGGCTTCGGCCAACCGCTTCGCGAAGCGCCACCGCGCCCTGGGGCTGGGCGCCCTCGGCTGGCACTCCCTCCTCCAGAGGCGTATGCTGCCCTTTGAAGGCATGGAAGCGAAACAGCTCACCAACGAGATCTTCAGCCACATCCGGAACGAAGCCGAAAAGGCGACCGAAGAGCTGGCCATGATTTACGGGGAACCCGATATTCTGAAAGGATACGGCAGAAGAAATACCACCACCATGGCCATAGCGCCTACCACGTCTTCTTCGGCTATCCTGGGACAAACCTCGCCGGGTATAGAGCCGTTCAGCAGCAATTATTACAAAGCCGGACTGGCCAAAGGCAACTTCATGCGGAAAAACAAGTACCTGACCCGCCTGCTGGAGGAAAAGGGCCTGGACAACGAGGAGATCTGGAGAAGCATCATGCTGAATAACGGCAGCGTACAGCACCTGAACGAACTTACCCGGGAAGAAAAAGCGGTATTCAAGACCTTTAAGGAGATCAGCCAGCTGGAGATTATACAGCAGGCGTCTATCCGGCAGCGGTATGTAGACCAGGCCCAGAGCCTGAACCTGAATATCCCGGCCGAACTACCGGTAAAAGACGTAAACCGCCTGATCATTGAGGCCTGGAAACTGGGGGTAAAAACCCTTTATTACCAGAGAAGCCAGAGTGTTTCCAAGGAACTGGTGACGCAACTGGTGAGCTGCAGCAGTTGCGAATCGTAAAGTTGCTACTGTCACCCTGAGCTTAGCCTGTCCTGAGCTTGCCGAAGGGTCGAAGGGCACCCCGAGCACAAACAAGCACGGGAGTGCGAAGTTTGCGAGCGAAGCTCCGAGGGGCACTACTCGCTACTCGGAACTCGCTACTCGGAACTAACCACTTTTCTCAGCACTTTCGCCTTCCCGTCGATCCGATGCTCCACGGGCAGTCCCAGGATCTTCGCTATCATGGGGTACACATGGATATTTTCAAAGGTACCCAGGGTCTTCCCCTTTCTGAAGGCCGGCCCCCAGGCCATAAAGGTGGCTTTCATTTCCGGTACTTTTTTCGGATCATAGCCGTGTGCTCCGGGGTATTTGCGCGCAGAAGGCGGGTTCGATCCGAAAATGCCGGGCGCTTTGGGAACCAGGAGGATGTCGCCTATCCGGTTATCGGCATTGGTATTGAAGTGCAATCTTTTAGGAAAGCGCTTGGTCAAATAGACTTTATACGCCTTGTTTCTCTCTTTTTTCAACTGCTTGAAGGTGGGCTTCACCTGTTCAGGATTCAGGGCGTGGATACGCAGAAGAGAATAGCTGTTGATCACCACAAAACGCCGGTTATTCACCAGTTCCGGAATGGGAATGGGGTGATCCACGTCGGAAAGGAGCATACCGTGATCCGACACGAACACGAAATTGACTTCGGATATGCCCAGCTTGTTTACTTCTTCCACCAGCTTTCCGATAACGCGGTCTATCTCCCGTACGGCCGCTTCGGTTTCTTTGGAATCCGGGCCGTGATAGTGCCCCTGGCTGTCCACCTCCGGAAAATACAGGGTAATCAGGTGAGGACGTACCTCCTCGGGCAGTTGCAGCCACTCCTTCACGATTTCCACCTTGCGGTCGTTCGAAAACTCGCTGTGGTATTTGTAGTAATACGAAGGGGAAATGCCGGCCACCTTACTTTCCGAAGATACCCAGAACAGGCTGGCAGACACCAGTCCGTTTTTCTCCGCGAGGCCCCACAGCGGCAAACCTCCGTACCAGCTGCTGTCGGCCACCATAGCTTTATTGCCCATGGTGTAGGTCTCATCGCGGTGGGGATCGTAAAAACTGTTATCGATCAGTCCGTGCGTAGAAGGGTACATCCCGGTCACCAGGGTATAATGATTCGGGAAGGTATTGGAGGGGAAAGACGGAATCATGCCTTTGGAGGTCGCTCCGCTCTTCCCCAGTTCAAGGAGATTGGTAGCCCCATATTTCCGGGCATAATCATACCGGAATCCGTCTGCCGAAATCAGGATCACGTAGGGTTTCTGGAAATTTTCAGGAGCGTTTTTCCGGCCGCTGATCCGGTACTGAACCGTATCTGCCTGACTATAACCCTGAAAATACATCGCACTTAAAACGAGTAGAAGCAGTTTTCTCATCTGAAGATTTTAAAATCAGGGAAAATTAATATGTATCGGGGAGATTATTGGAATTTTTTAAGATTATAGCTTCGTTATTTTTTGTACCTATTTTAGAGGGGCACCCACTCCTCTTCAGGAACCGGCCTACCCAGTTTTCTGGCCGTCTCAACCCATTCTTTCATTACTTTCTCCACATTCTGAACCGCTTCTACGTAGGAGCGACCATCGGCCATACAGCCTGCCAGTTCCGGCACGTCGGCTATAAAGGCGTTATCTTCTTTGCTCCAACTTATAATGACTTTGTATTTTTTCATCTTACTTATATTTAAACAGCAGATTTCTTACTTGTTTTACCTGGTAAGGTTTCGCTTTTGACCCAATAGGTTGAATATTAATTATCTCTTCCACCCCCTCCTTTACGTAAATGTGATGGCTACCTCTTATCCGCACACATTCAAACCCAAAATACTCCAATACTGTTCTTAACTCCCAGAAACTTATGTTAGAATCCGACGTTCCGGATAACAATGCAAAAACCAGCTTATCAATTTTACTCATTTTAAGTTGTGTAAATTAAGTATGTTCGGATCAGTTTGCTCCACAAACATAATTACACAACAAGTCAAAAACAAATACCCCCTAAAAAGTTATCTATAAGCAAGAAACTACTTATCCGTAAGCAAGAAAACTCACTTACCCGTCAAAAAGAACTGCATTTCACCTCCCTTCGCAATATCCGAATGCTTCAGGCGGAGCCCGCTTAAGGGCTTTCCGTTCAATAGTATCTTTTGAACATAGACATTCTTCTCGCCCGGATTGACGCTTTCCACCGTAAATGTTTTCCAGGTTGATAAGGGCTTCATGCACCAGCGGGCTGCCGATCCTGTATTCATCCGAGCCCGGTGATACAGGACAGAACCCGAGGCTGCTAAACAGGTACCAGGCGCTCATCTGGCCGCAGTCGTCGTTCCCCCGCAGGCCGTCGGCTCCGTTATCGTACCGGTGTCATCCGGAAAGGTATGGCTCATTTGGCGGTACCAATGAAGGGATCTACATAACGGATAAGGTTTTGAACATGGGTAAACCCAGGAGTTAAAAGGAGAAAACAAATCAGTTTGCGCATCAAAATATTATTTGGTCGGATAAAGTTAAATTGAAATCCCGAAATATTTCCCCAATTAAAAAAATCCTACTATTTTTACATTTATTGCAATTTAATAATTCCGGACACCTGAGCCGGCACTTAGACAACATGAAATAAACATCAGCATTCAGCTATCAGCCTATTGGCGCACCACTTTCAGAAGTTGGGTGCACCACCCGGCTGAAGGCGTACAGCTAAATTTTTATACAGATGAATAAAAACGATTTTCCCTGGTTTGCGCATTATCCTGAGGGGGTTCCCTACGAACTGAATCCCGAAGCATACCCTTCCCTTCTGGAACTGCTGGACGAAGGCTTCGCTCAATACGCGGATCAGCCGGCCTTCACCTACATGGACAAAACCCATACGTACCGCCAGATCCGGGGACATGCGTACGCGTTCGCGGCGTATCTTCAAAGCCTGGGACTGCAAACGGGCGATAAGATTGCGATACAGATGCCCAACTGTACCCAATACCCCATTGCCCTTTTCGGCTCTCTTTTGGCCGGATTGGTGGTGGTGAATACCAATCCCCTCTACACGCCCCGGGAGATGAAGCACCAGTTTACGGACTCCGGGGCCAAGGCGATTGTGATTGTAGCTAACTTCGCATTTAACCTCGAAAAAATCATCGGGGAAACCCAAATCCAACATGTGATTGTGACCGAATTGGGTGACATGCTGGGTTTTCCTAAAAAGCAGATCGTGAACTTCGTGGTCGCCAAGGTAAAGAAAATGGTCCCCGCCTATCGCCTGCCCGGCAGCGTTTCTTTTGCCGAGGCCCTTTCCAGAGGAAAAGCGGCTACTTACCAAAAGCCGTCTTCGGGCCTGAACGACCTCGCCCTGATCCAGTACACGGGCGGTACTACGGGAGTCTCGAAAGGGGCCGAATTAACCCATAGAAACCTGATTGCCAACATGGAGGGCATCAGCCTTTGGTTTCAACCCGCGTTAAAATACGACCTCCCGAGGAATATTCTCGGCGCCCTTCCTTTTTATCACATCTTCGCGCTGACCGTGAATGTCTTTGCCATGATGAAACTGGGTTTCCACAATATCCTCATCCCTAATCCAAGAGATCAAAAAGCCTTACTCAAAGACCTTAAAAAGCATAATATCTTTATTTTTCCCGGACTGAATACGCTTTTTAACGCGCTCCTGAACAACCCGGAATTCCGGTCCCTGGATTTTTCCTCCCTGAAAATCACCGTTTCCGGCGGTATGGCCCTGCAGGCCGCCGTAGCGGAAAAGTGGCACCAAGTAACCGGATGTAAAATATCAGAGGGCTACGGACTGTCGGAAACCTCGCCCGTGCTATCGGTAAACCCGGTAAACGGCGGTCAGCAGATCGGTACCATCGGCCTGCCTTTCCCTTCCACGATTATGAAAATCCTGAAAGACGACGGGCAATGGGGAGCGCCGGACGAAATCGGGGAAATCTGCGCCCACGGTCCACAGGTGATGCGCGGTTATTACCAAAGACCTGACGAAACCGAAAATGTGTTCTATACCGACCCTGCCGACGGAAAAGTGTATTTCAAAACGGGAGATATCGGCCTGATGCAGTCCGACGGCTTCTTTAAGATTGTAGACCGCAAAAAAGACATGATCCTGGTATCGGGTTTCAACGTATACCCGAATGAAATCGAGGAAGTAATCTCCCAATGTCCGGGTGTGCTGGAAGTGGCCTGTGTAGGAGTAGAAGACGACAAATCTACCGAGGCGGTGAAGATCTTTGTGGTCAAAAAAGATCCTGCTTTAACCGCAGATGCCATCAAGGCATTCGCCAAAGAAAACCTGACGGCCTACAAACGACCCAAGTACGTGGAGTTCCGGGATGATTTGCCCAAAACCAATGTGGGCAAGATTCTTCGCCGGGAGCTGAAAGGGAGTTGATAATGGTAGTGAGTAATGAGTGGTGAGTAGGGAGTGGCGTGGGGGATGATGCTGAAATATGAATTTTCTAAACAAAACACTTGGTGTATTTTTCATTTTCCTGGTGAGGTTTTATCAGGGAGCCATTTCCCCTTTCCTGCCTAACGCCTGCCGGTACGACCCCACCTGTTCCCATTACATGATTGGCAGCATTAAAGAATGGGGCGTAATCAAAGGCACATGGCTGGGCTTAAAACGGATAGCCAGGTGCCACCCCTGGGGCGGATTCGGGTATGATCCGGTGAAGAAGAAGCCGAAATCAACTACAAAATCAATTACGAATTAAAAATTACGAATTACGAATTACGCAATCGATTGCATAATCCGTAATTGACAGAGGAACAGTAATGCAGTGAATGTATTCGATATGGATAATATTGTCTTTCGCCGGTTAAATATTCCAATAATACCCATTATTATCTATTTTCAATATCATAAAATTTCTATAATGGATATTATTGCGGACCACAGAGATGTGCACTCACTACTAAGCGTCTTCGTAATTCGTAATTGATACTCCCTCCCCCGTAATTCGTAATTGATTTGCCTGTTCGTAATTTTTAATTCGTAATTCTCAACTTCTCCAGCATCTCTTCCTGCATCTCCACCCCTTTGTCCGCATTGTACCATTTCTGAATCTCGGTTTTCACGGTTTCAAAATCGGCCTTTTCTGCAGTTAGTCGGCTGTAGACTTCCTGACATCCTGCCGGGCGCGGTCCCCATACGGCAAGGTCTGCTCCTGATGCATTTCTAAAAATTACTTTCGGAATCGACTTGGTACCGTTGGTCAGGTAGTCGTTGATACGTAAGGGTTCGCTGTCGCGCAGTTCGTATTCCACCCTGATCAGGGGATTCAGCCCCGCCAGCATGTGAATAAATGGTACGCTATGCGCCGCATCGCCACACCACGGTTCCGTAATCACGATCCATTCCTGAGGCTCTGCAATGCTTTTGATGTATTCACTCAATTCGGCCGAAAGCTTACCGGTCTTCAACCAGCGGTTCATGCGGCTCCAGTTCATGCGGGTATACTCGATATAGTCGGTATTGTCATAAGGCGCCGCCTGCTCCCCATTGCTTTTATCAATAATGGATTGAAAATAATTGAGATATTCCTGGAATGTCATAGGTATAAATTTTAGTTCCGAGTTCCGAGTTCCGAGTTCCGAGTAGTGAGTAGTGAGCCGGGAATTGGTGTTCCGCCGAATGCGCAAAGCTACTCGTATCTCCTCTTCAAAATCACTATGTTTTAAGAACAAAAACCGGAGAAGTTTAGTGCGGAAAGGCCGGTATGACACATATCATATTTACACATTACAAAGATGGTCTGAATCTGACCCTGATCATTTTTTGAACCGTGTTTTACCGGGTTATTTGTATTCGTTTAACTTGATCTTATGCCTCATACATTTCATATTCCGGTCTTAGGACTGGCTTTTTCCGTAGATACCCCCATCAAAGTAGCTCACCTCGGTATCTCTTCCGTAACCTCTATCGTAGACGATATCTTGCTGGAGCGGATGCGAAAATTTTATACAGAGAAAGCGGGATGGCGCTACACCCCCATTTCCGTGAAGGAAGAGAGCTACCGTTCCAGGAGAATCACGGCCTACCTGAATACCATGCTTCGTCTTATCCGTGAAAAAACGGAAGCCCTGAAAAACGAGAGTTTCAGACAAAACGGAAACCTCCGCCGGTATTTCGAACTGCTTCCCGACACCTCGGTCTTAAAAAGCCTGTATGCGCAGTACCTGGAAATGCCGGAAGGCAGTGCAAAACAAGTGCGGGAGCAGGAACTGAAAAAGCGGGTTACGGCAGGCGCAATTGACGTCAATATTATGGCGAAAGTAGATAAGATGAACTACAGCGCCACCGGACAAGAAACCGGCAGCGATGCCCTCGAAGCACTGAAAGGCTTTGCCGAAAGCGACCTGGAGTCGTCTGTGGTACTTTCCGCCGGCATGAACCCCCGACTGTACAGTTACCTCGAAAACTTCCCGGATTTTTTCCCGGCTCCGAAACTCCGTAAAAAGATCATCCTGAAAGTAAGCGACTTTCGATCGGCACTGATCCAGGCGAAATTTCTGGCTAAAAAAGGACTTTGGGTTTCCGAATTCCGGATCGAATCGGGTCTAAACTGCGGCGGCCACGCTTTTGCCACCGAGGGGTACCTGCTGGGTCCTATCCTCGAAGAGTTTAAAACCAAACGGGTGGAAATGACGGAAGAACTGTTCCAGATCTACCGCAAAGCCCTGGAGACGAAGGAGATTGTCTGCCCGGAACCTCCTCCGATGAGAATATCGGTTCAGGGCGGAATTGGTACGGCAGAAGAAAATGCTTTCCTTCTGAACTACTACGAAATGGATGCTACCGGATGGGGCAGCCCTTTCCTGCTGGTACCCGAAGCCACCACGGTAGATGCGGAAACCCTGAAGGCCCTGACCCACGCGGTGCCTGACGATTTTTACGTCAGCAATGCCTCGCCCCTGGGTATTCCCTTTAATAATTTCCGTCTGAGTACGTCTGAAAAACAACGCCTGGAACGTATTGCCAAAAACCGGCCGGGCAGTCCTTGTGTAAAGAAATTCCTGGTTTCCAATACCGAATTTACGGCAGAACCCATCTGCACGGCTTCCCGACAATACCAGGCATTAAAAATCAAGCAACTGGAGCAGGAAATCACCGACCCTGCCGAATTGCGGGAGAAAGTAGATACCGTGACCGAAAAAGCCTGCTTGTGTCAAGGCCTGGCCACCTCCGCCTACCTGGCGAACGACATCCTGAAACCGAAAGAAAGCCGGGCCGTAGCCATTTGTCCCGGCCCCAACCTCGCCTATTTTTCGGGGAGTTTTTCCCTGGAAGAAATGGTACAGCATATCTACGGGAAACTCAACCTGCTGGGGAACACACCCCGTTCCAATGTATTTATCAACGAGTTAAAACTTTATATCGAATACCTTAGGAAAGACCTCGGCACCAATATTGAAGACCTGAAAAAGGCGAAATACCTGACCAAATTCAGAGATCAGTTGCAAAACGGGATCCAGTATTACAAGGAGCTGATTCCCCGGATTTACAACCAGACCGAGGCTTACCGCCAGAAAATGATGGCCGAATTGCTGGA
This sequence comes from Leadbetterella byssophila, assembly GCA_040394705.1. GTDB lineage: Bacteria > Bacteroidota > Bacteroidia > Cytophagales > Spirosomataceae > Leadbetterella > Leadbetterella byssophila_B. The sequence continues at coordinate 5,519 of JBEBRS010000047.1, read as the reverse complement.
ACTGGAGCAACAGGTGGTGGCGGTGCAGCTATGACTTGTTCCGCTTATACACCCCATAAAACACCTGGGGTAAAACCGTTAGTGACAAGATCATGCAGATCAGCAGTCCGCCTACGATCATGATGGCAAGCGGCTTCTGAATCTCGGAGCCCATTCCGGTGGATAAAGCCGCCGGAAGCAGTCCGAGTGAACCCATAAGCGCGATCATTACAACGGGCCGTATCCGGGAGTGAACTCCCTGATCAATGGCTTCTTTCAGGCTCATTTTTCTCAGGTTATCTTTCATGACCGCTATCAGGATAATGCTGTTGATGGTATTTACCCCAAATAGAATAATGAAACCTATCCCTGCCGAAATACCGAAAACGGTGCCGGTCAGCCACAAGGAAAGAAAGCCGCCTATAAACGCATAAGGAATGGTGCTGGCGGCAATCAGCGTATCTTTTACAGTACCGAAATTGAAGTAAAGCAGAAACAGGATCAGCAACAACACCGCCGGCACAATTACTGCCAGCTGGGCCGTAGCCCGCTCTTTGCTCTCAAATTCTCCGGCCCATACCATCTTGTGTTTGCCCGGAAGCTGCACCTTTTCTGCCACCCGGGCCTTGGCCTCCCTTACGGTACTGCCCAGGTCACGCCCTTCAATGCTGAAGCCTACGGCAATATAACGGCTGCTGCCCTCGCGATAGATAAAAGCAGGCCCGGTAAGGTATTGAATGGTGGCGATCTCCCTTAAGGGAATCTTCTTGCCGCTTTTAGACGGAATCAGGATCTCGCCGATCTTCCGGTCGTCATCGCGGTAGGCTTTATCAAAGCGAAGCCGCACATCAAACATGCGCTCGTTCTCAAAGAATTTTGTAGCGGCCCGTCCGCCGATCGCCATTTCTGTCACGGCCTGGGCGTCATGGATATCTACTCCGTACCGCGCCATCTTGCTGTCATGAAGCTGTATCCTCAGCTCAGGCAGCCCTATATTTTTGTACACGTTCAGGTCCTGGATTCCTTCTACATCCCGGATGGCATCTGCCACCTGCCCCGCATATTCTTCCAGTTCAAAAAGGTCTTCCCCAAATATCTTGACCACCAGAGAGCTCTTCACTCCCGCCACGTATTCTTCCACATTGTCCTGAATGGGCTGACTGAACCCGAATACCACGCCCGGATACGTATTCAGCCGGGTGCGCATCTCTTCGATCAGTTCATTTTTAGAGATCTTCCATTCTTTTTCAGGATGCAGCTGAATATGAAATTCGATATTGAAAAAACCGGTAGGGTCTGTACCGTCATTAGGGCGGCCTACCTGGTTCAACACAAATTTCACTTCCTTAAATTCCCGGATCTGCTCTTTCATCTCCTTTGCGAGGCGAACGGATTCCTGGAGATTCACACTGTTGGGTAACGTAGCCCGCACATAGAGTGCTCCCTCATTCAGCTTTGGAATAAATTCGGTTCCCATAAACATAAAACCCGTCAGACAACTGGCCAGGAAGACCAGGAATGCGCCGATAGTGGATCTCTTATGCCGATTACTCCATTGAAACAAACGGTACAGCGTATTTTTAAAAAACCTGGAAATGACATTCTCCCGCTCTGCAATGTTACGGGTAAGCATCAGCTTACACATGGCCGGAACATACGTGATGCTCAGGATGAGCGAACCCAGAAGCGCGTAGCCCAGGGTAAACGCCAAAGGGGAAAACATCTTTCCTTCCACCTTCCGGAACGAAAAAATAGGGATGAGGGCCACAATCAGGATGATCTGGGCAAATACGATATATTTGGCTACACTTCCGGCACTCTCTTTGATCAAACCCGACTTACTCATGGCGTTAAATCGCTTCATTCCTACCGTATGCGCCTTTTTCTCCATCGCCACAAAAACCGTTTCTACAATAACCAGCGTTCCTTCCAGCAGTAATCCGAAATCAATGGCACCCAATGAGATGAGATTAGCGGGAAGCCCCTGGATCCGCAGCATGGTGATCGCAAAGAGGAAGGAAAGCGGGATAACAGTAGCCACGATCACGGTAGTCCGCCAGTTAAAAAGGAAGATAAACACCACCACCGAAACAAACACAATTCCTTCCACCAGGTTTTTCGTAACGGTATTCACGGTGGCGCTAACCAGTTCGGTACGGTCTATAAATGCTTCGATCTTCACATCTCCGGGCAAAATTTCATTGTTCAGTTCCGCGATCTTGTCTTTTAGGCGGGGAATCACATCTCCCGGATTTTCCCCCCGCAGCATCATCACCACTCCCTGCAGGAGGTCTTCCTCATCCTGTAAACCTACCTGGCCCAGGCGGGGTTTTGCGCCCACTTCTACCTGGGCTACATGTTTCACCAGTACGGGGCTGCTTCCTTTCACTTCAATCAGGATATTTTCGATATCATCGATACTTTCCAGCAACCCTACTCCCCGCACCACATAGGCCTGGCTTCCCAGATCAATCACATCCCCGCCCACGTTGATATTGCTTTTGGAAACGGCTTCGTAAACGTCGAGGGGCGACAGGTCATAATTGGCCAGTTCAGTGGGATTGATCTTGATTTCGTATATCTTCTCCTCTCCTCCGAAACTGACCACATCGGCAACACCGGGTACGGCCACCAGCTCCCTTTCAATGACCCAGTCCTGAATAGCCGTTAGCTCTTTCACTGGTCTTTTACTCCGGATCACGTACCTGAAAACCTCTCCGGTAGCACCATAGGGTGGCTCAATGGCCGCATCTGCCCCTTCGGGCAATTCCACTCCCTGAAGCCGGTTGGAGGCATATTGCTGCGCATAAAAGTCTTCCACGGCATCGTCAAAAATAACCGTTACCACCGAAAGACCGAACAGGGAGATAGACCGCACCTCTGTCTTCCTGGGAATCGTGTTCATTTCCTTCATCAGCGGCAGGGTGACAAATTTTTCTACCTCTTCTGCGCTTCTTCCCGGCCATTGGGTGATGATCCGGGCGCGGGTATTGGTGACATCCGGGAAGGCCTCCACCGGTGTATGCAGGTAGGAAATCACGCCTGCCACTACCAGCAAAGCTGTCATAAAGAAAACAATGATGGAGTTTTTCAGGGAAAACCCGACTATATTTTTAATCCACTTCTGCATAATTTTACAAGGATTCAAAGATCAGTAACTGGTTCTTCGAAATAATCTGTTCACCGGCTTCAAGGCCTTCAGAAATAAATGCCGTGTGTTCGTTTCTGACTTCCACCGTCACTTTTCTTCCCTCAATATGGCAATCGTCTTTGTATACCAGCACATAATACTGGTTATCGGAAAACACAATGGCAGACGTAGGAACAGCTACCGCCAGGCGGTCGGATTTTTGCCACGCGGTAACATCTACCAGCATTCCCGGCTTCAGTTTAAAGTCGTGGTTGGGAAGGATCACCCGCCCTTTCAACACCCGGGCATCTTCATCAAACACAGGTGAAATCTGGGAGATATTGCCTTTAAAAATATCATCGGGATAAGACAGGGTAGTTATACTTACCGCCATGTTTTTCTGAATTTTGTTCACATTAGTGGCGTAGATATTCACCATTACCCAAAGGTTGTTCAGGTCTGAAATGGTAAACAGCCCCGCCCCGCCTGCCGAAATCTGCTGCCCGGGGTTCACGTTTTTCTCTGTAATAATGCCCGTGGAAGGGGCTTTGATCAGGAAGACGCCTTTCCCTGAACTTCCGCTATACAGGGCCATATCTTTCTCTGTTCTGCTTTTCTCAGCCTGCAACACTTCCAGTTCTGACAGGGCATCTGCCCGCTCTTTCCGGGAGGCAATTCCGTCAGTAAACATCGACTGCACCGCTGCGAGCTTGGCCTCAGCAGCCCTGATCCGGCTATCAAGTGCGGTGATGGTGGAAGACATTGCCGTAAGTTCTGTACTGTGCATCTCCGCCAATACCTGTCCCTTTTCCACCCTGTCGCCCAGAGAAAAGAAAGTAGCACTCACTACTCCGCTCACCAGGGGGATATAGCTGACCACCCGATCCGGGTTGACTTCTACACTCCCCGTCAGGTGAATTCCTTCGGATACAGGTTGCCGTTCTGCTGTATACAGTTCTATACGGGCTTTGAATGATTCGTCAAGACAGAATTTCTTTTCTTCCGCCGCCTCTTTTACCTTTTTTCCGCATCCTCCTGACACGATAGCCAGGACGGCTAGTAATGCTATTTTCTTCATGTGTATAAAATTCTTTCAGCTATAAGCTATCAGCTATCAGCTTTCAGCAGTCAGCTAATATCTAACACCTGCTTCACAGGTCCTTTCCTAAAGCATAATTCAGGTTTTCAAGTTGTTCCCGGAGTTCTCTTTTGGCATCTGTCAGGATCTGCTTTGTGTTCCGGTAAGTTTCTGAAAAGTCAAGATATTCGAGTATGCTGATGTTTCTGTTCATAAAGTTTTGCGTATATACATTCAGCAGCTCATCCAGCGCATAATCTTCATCGATTGCATCGTAAAAATCCAGCGCATTTCTAAAGCCCTGGTAAGCCTGTATGATCTCTGTGTTGACGTGTAAGAACTGCTGCTGAACCCGCATTCCCGCTTTCTCAGCGTTAATTCTGGCGTATTGGATATTCCCCTGGTTCCGGTTGAAGAGGGGGAGATCAATACTGGCACCGACACCGAAGAAATTCAGCATGGTATTGCCGTTCCGGTCGTATTGGGCTTTGAGCGTGAGGTCGGGTATTCTCCGGGCTTTCTCCAGGTCAACCGCCTTCCGGTACCCGGTCTCTTCGAGTTGGGCCTGCCGTAAGTCGGGCCGGTCTGCCTGCGCCAACAGATGCTCAGGCGACAAGAGGCGATAGGCCCCCAGATCCGGTATGGCAAAGTCCGTAATCACCAGCACCGAGGATGGGCTGAGCATCAACAGTTGTTTTAAACGGGCCTGTAACTCAAAAGAAGCGGTTGCCACTTCCCGGAGTTCTTTCCTGATCTCCAGCTCCAGGGCTTTGAGGCGGGCCGCCTCGTTCCGGGGGATATGGTTTTGTTCCACCTGCTTCTGATAGGCCAGGCTCAGTTGCGTGACCGATGCCAGCCGCACCGCTTCCTGTTTCTTTTTTTCTTCCAGCGCCTGGAGAGAGGTCATGCTGTTTCTAAGGTCCCGCTTCAGTTCCCGCAGCAGGTCCTGAAACTCCGCTCCTGCTTTTTCAATCCCAATTTCTTCTACCGCGGTTTCTTTCTTACGTTTTCCGGCGGTCTCGATCAGTTGTTCCAGCTCCAGTCCGAACTGGCGATTCCTGCCAAACGCCCCCCAGAGCGGAGGCACCACCTCCGCGCCACCGGTCTGACGGGCAGTAGCCCAAAGGTTGACCTGGTCTACGGTGAGGTTAGGGTTGGGCCAGAGTCTGGCCTGCTGCACGAGGGCTTCTGCTTCTGAAACCTTCATTGTCGCAGCCATCAGCATCAGGTTTTCTTTCAGGAAGCGTGCCTCGGCTTCGGTACGCGAAAGGCGGACCGTATCCTGGGCGAAACTCCCGAAAACCATGAAGGTGTTGATTACTAAAAAAATAC
>JBEBRS010000046.1:0-16181 GCA_040394705.1 Leadbetterella byssophila | reverse complement strand
CCGTGGTAAAAATAAACGATGCCGGGAGATTTTCCACCCTGTTCTGGTAGATAAAAGTAGGAAGCAGGGCGCCGAGACCAATACCGGCCTCCAAAGCAATGTACATCGTAGCCACCGCTTTGCCCCGGTTTTCCTCCGCGCAGAGGTCGATGGTCCAGGCCTGGGTGATCGGGGAAACAATCCCGTTTCCTATCCCGAAAAGAATGCCCGAAACGCTCAAAAGCCAGATATCCCGGGTGAAAACCAGGCAGATCAGCGCCAGCATCATGAAAAGACAGCCCACAATGAGCACATTGGGCCGACCCCTGCGGTCTGACCACTTTCCCGCGATAAACCGGACACCGATAGACGCCAGGGTATACACCAGGAAATAAAATCCCTTGTTCTTCAGTCCTATGCTTTTGCTCAGGTCGGGGATTAACGTAATGACCGCACCGTAAGAGAAAAGGCAGAAAAACACCACCACCACTACCGGCATGACGCTTCCGTCAAATATATCTTGACGGTTAATTTTCAGCAAGCCCCAGCGGAACCTCTCCTTTCTTTGCACCGGTAGGGTCTCCTTCATATTCACCAGGATGCCGATAGAAAGAAAGGATAAGACCGATGAGGTGTAAAACAAGACGTTGAAATCAAAATGCTGTACAATCCACCCGCCCAGGAAAGGACCGAAGGCCATGCCCAGGCTACCGATCAAGCCATGGATTCCCATCGATTCACCCCGCCGGTTAAAAGGTACAATGTCTGCAATATAGGCCGCCGTGCCTGTGGGTTTAAAACCGGTAGAAAAACCGTGTACCAGTCTGAGCAGCAGAAAGGGGATGACGGTGGTAGTGACCGGGTAAAGGAAGCCGCAGACAAAACACACCAGGGAGCCGAAAGCCATCACCGGTACCCGTCCTACCGTGTCGGAGAGTTTCCCGCTAAACGGACGGGAAACACCGGCCGTCAGTGTAAACAAGGCAATGATTAGTCCTTTGAACTCCCCGCCGCCCATTTTCGACAGGTAATCGGGAAGCTCCGGAATGAGCATGTTAAAACTGGAAAAAAACAGGAATGAGCTGGCACAAAGCAGCCAAAACTGTAGGGTATATACGCGGTTCAATGAATAAAACTTTCTTCTAACGTGACTTTTGACCGGTGAACCACACCGCCCACCGGCGGATTATACTTGGAAACGTGGACCGTAACGCAGGCAATGCCCGTGAATTCTTCTTTCAGGCGGCAAATGATCCGGTGTCCCAGGTGTTCGAGCAGGCGGCTGCTCACCTGCATCTCTTCCGCCACCAGGGCATACACTCTTCCGTAATCCAGGGTGTCGGCAAGCGCATCGGAGATACGGGAGGCTTCCAGGTCGGTCTCTATACATACATCGATACTGTACCGGTTTCCCGTTTTTTGCTCTTCGTCGCTCACCCCGTGATGCGCGAAAAACTCCATCCCCTCCAGCGTGATGAGTCCCATCAGATACTGTCAAAGAAAGATCCGCTTCGGGGACTTTCGCCGCTGTCGGAGGGTTCTGATTTTTCCACCATGGCTTTGCGAATGGCTGCTTTTACTTTATTGACCTTATCCAGCATCTCTTCGGTATTTGCACCATCGGGGGTAGCCTGGGCCTGCGGGCGACCTGCAATCAGGCGGGCCTTCAGCTCTTCCAGCTTGTCCCATTGCCCGTTTTCAGCCAGCAGAGCCTGCTCGTTCCAGCTGCCCGGATCGTGGGCCGCAAAGTGAGGTCCGGCTGCGGTCAGTATATCCTTTAAACGGTATTCCGGCGTGGTAGCGAGGGTCCGGAAATCCAAGATCCCGGCATTTTGGAGTACTTCTTTGATTTTAGGACCGATTCCCTCTATGATCTCCAGGTTGGTTTTATCTTCTTCCTCTTCTTCCTCCTGGCTGATCGCATTGACCGCAGACGGAATGCTTACACCACTGGAATAATCGTCATCTTCTTCTGTTTTTTCATCGGTTTCCCGGAAAAAATCCACCGGCTCCGCTTTGACAGGTTCCTCCGTGATAATCGTTTCCCCGGGCGTTTCCTGCAATAAATCACCAAGTTCGCTGTGATAATGCTTCAGACGGGAAAGCAGGTCGTTTTTCTTCTTTTCCAGAAGGGTATAGCGGGCATCCAGTTCAGCGATTTCCTGCTCTGAAGTACGCTGTATATCTTGGGCTTTATTTTCCGCCTCGCTCACCAGTTGTTTGCCGGTATTTTCGGCTTCCCGTACAATCTGCCCTGCCTTCAGCGTGGCTTCATCGATCTGCCTTGAGGCTTCCTTACCGGCATTTTCCAGGGTTTGAGCGGCTTCGATGCGGGCAGATTCTATTTTTTTGCTGGCCTCTGCCTGGGCCGATTCCGCAATTCGCGAACTGGTATCTTCGGCCGTTCTCAGGGTTTTGATCAGCGTCATTTCCACGTCTCTGAGCTTGGATGCTTCTTTCTCTGCGATGTCCAGTTGCATCTTTAACATCTTTATCTCATTAAACATCCTGTCCCATTCCTGGGCTATATCCGACAGGAAATTATTGACCTCATCCACATGATATCCGCGGAAGGATCGCTCAAATTCGTGCTGCTTAATTTCTAAAGAGGTGATTCTCATTTCTACTGATTTTCGGTGATGTATATGATGGAAATTTAATATTGAAGTGATATTCGCTTCACTTAATAACGAGACAACTCCGGTTATACGCACAAAATAACAAAAAAATACTAGGAAAGTAAAATAAGTTATTTGTTTGCTTTGCAAAATTTATGCACCCTATAAGCCATCCGCCGCCGGGGTCGGATTCACTCCAAAAGGGTCCATTCGGAAATCGTGCGGTCGTCACTGCCGGAAAACAGTCTTTGTGTGGTTTCGTTCCACCACAGGCGGTTAACCGATGTGCCGTGTGATGCGTATTTCCCTTTATCAATCACCTTTAGCAAATGCATACGGTCGATGTCCCATATTTTAATCGATTTATCCATGCTGCACGAAGCCATAAGGGAGGTGCCTTCCAGGGGAAGAATATGGTTGATGGCGTAATTGTGGGCCGGAACCGAAGCCACCGGCAGGTAGGCCAGGCTGCTGTCCCAGAGGTTGATGCGGGCGTCGCGACCGCTGGAAATAAGGTAATGGTCGTGCCAGGCAAGGGTAAATACCGAATTCTCATGCGCCTGTATGGTTTTTTTCAGTTCGAGGCGGTCGAGGTCGTAAATATGGATGCAATGGTCCGAAGACCCCGCCGCCAGTTCTCCCGTAGCCTCATTGACCGCCAGCGCACGTATACTTTTGTCGGATACCCGCACGTGTTTTACGAACGCGTTCACACGGTTGTCAATCACATGAATATAGCCCATGCTGTTGCCCGCCAGGGTCTTGTCGCCCGCGGTAACCAGGGAAAAAACAGATACTTTGCCGAGCTTCAGGGATACCTCCACTTTTTTTCTTTCGGTATCAATGAGGTGAATTCCCTCCGAATTCTCGCCCAGCCAGATCCGCTTTTGCTCCTTTTGGTGTTCAAAGGCATAGATGGGGTGGCTTACCCGCGCCAGGGGGAACCCTTCCTCCGGCGAAACCCATTCTACCAGGTATCCGTCTCCGGAAGCCGAAAGAAAGCGGCCCGGCACCGTACCCTCGGCCAGGTCATATATGCTGTCTTTATGTCCTTTATACGTAGCGACTTTATTAATTTTGAAATTCATTTGTACACCTCGGTATCTGTGGCGTAATTGCCGATATTTTATACAAAAGTAACGGAATGTCTCTGTTTAGCAAGATCAGCCTGGATAACGGACTACAGATTGTGGTCTGGCACCTCACCGAAACCCTGGAAGAGCTGGGAGTGCTTACCCCCCTTACTCCGGAGGAAAGGGAAAGCTGGGAGGCCATTTCCGTGCCGGCCAAAAAGAGAGAGTTTCTGGCAGGGAAATATGTGCTGGAAAGGGCTTGTGCCCTCCTGGATATCGCATACCGGGGAATGGAGAAAGACGAACACGGCAAACCCCACCTGGCCGGAAGAGAATTCGAGATTTCCCTGACCCATACCGAAGATTTTATCGCGGTGGTGTTTTCGCGGTTTTCGGCGGTAGGAATCGACCTGGAAAAGCCCAGAGAGCAGGTTTTCCGGGTCTTGCCCAGGCTGTACTCGTCGGAAGAAGTGAGTACGGTAGGCGAAAGCCTGGAGCTGGCCACCATTTACTGGTCGGCCAAAGAAGCCCTGTATAAATTATACGGAAAACGGTCGGTAGACTTCCGCCAGCACCTGAAACTGACCGGTACAGAAGCGGATCTGGAAGGGGAAATTGCTATCCAGGATACGCGTATCGACTGTCATTTTTACATTACCCGCGTGCAGGAATACTACCTCGTGGTGGGGTATCCGGTAGACAAGAACAGCACTTAATTTTGGGCCTGCGCCACAATTTCCTCCAGATTGATGCCGTAATGCGATTCGTGGTAAACTGCCGCACCGTTTTTCAACAGGATAAACTGAGGGGATTCGTGTTGTACACCATATTTTTCAGCAATGGCAGCAGAGACCGGCCGGTGAGCTATCAGGTCGAGATAAAACATTTGAAGCGTTTCCGTACCCGCGGTTTTGTCCCAATTGCGTTTGAGGCGGTCCAGGGCGGTGGCACTGATAGAGCAGCGGGTGCTGTGTTTGAAAATTCCCACCGGTTTTTGGTGAGAAAGGTCGTTCAGTTGATCAATTTGCGTTATTTCTTTCAGTTCTTCCCAGTTCATGATTTGATTATGCGCGTTTTTTGGGCAAATTACCCCCTGAATAGATAACAAAGGAGAGCTGCCAAATGGTTCAGAAGATGAGGTTGTCAATCAGCCGAACGCCGTCGAGATGGGCCGCCACTACCAAAGCCGTTTTGACCGTGGGGTCGTACTTTTCGATACGCTCCAGGGTACTAAAGGCCACCACTTCATAATATTCAAGCCGAAAATCAGACGGATAGCTGTTCCCTATCCGTTTGGCCGTTTCTTTCGGGGAAACGCCTTCCTCAAGCAGGGATTTGCCGGCCAGCAGAGACCGGTAAATATAGGAAGCTACTTCCCGCTTTTCAGGACTGAGGCGGAGGTTACGTGAAGACATGGCCAGTCCGTCTGCTTCCCGCACAGTTTCGCAAAACACCAGTTCAATACCGAAGCTGAGATCTTGCACCAGGCGGTTGATCACCGCACATTGCTGGATATCTTTCAGTCCGAAATATGCTCTACGGGGTTGCACGGCATGAAACAGTTTGCTGACCACCAGCCCCACACCGTTAAAATGGCCGGGACGGAACTCACCTTCCAGTATTTGCTCCAGTCGGCCGAAGTCTATTTTCAACAGGGCAGGACTGGGGTACATTTCCTGAACAGAAGGCACAAACACCGCGTCACAGCCGGCTTTTTCCAGTTGGCTCAGGTCGGCTTCCAGGGTACGGGGGTAGCGGGCCAGGTCGTCCGGGTTATTGAACTGGGTGGGGTTTACAAAAATGCTCGCTACGGCTTTATCGTTTTCCTGCTTTGCGCGCCTGACCAGGGAGATGTGTCCCTCGTGGAGGGCCCCCATGGTGGGTACAAAGCCCACGGATTCATCGGAGCTGTAGGCCCGCATCTCAGCACATGTTTCAATAATTTTCATTGTAGTTCAAGCAGGTTGTTTTACCAAAAATCAGATGCTATTCGGGCAAATCGTTAAAGTATTTATTGATATAGGGTTTATATGATTTACTTATATTATCCGTATAAAAGTTCACAATCAATCCCTGGGGTGCTTTCAGTAGTTTCATGTAGGTCAGCAGTTGTGCTTCATGTAAGGGAAGTATTTTCTCTACCGTTTTCAATTCTATAACGACAGTATTATTTACTAATAAGTCAATTTTTAACTCAGAGTTAAGAATAATCTTACCATAATTAATGGGTACAAATGCCTGTCGCAAAACCTGATAACCTTTTTGTTCCAGCTCATATGCTAAGCATTTTTCATAAACACTTTCCAATAATCCGGGGCCAAGTGCTTTGTGGACCTTGATGGCACTGCCAATTATTTCATAGGATAGATGGGTGACGTCTCCTTTAGTCATATTAAGTTGTAGTTTTAGTGAAGTAAAGATAGTTGATTTTGGTGATCAATTTAATCTTCGGACGTATATATTTTTTCTAAAACATGAAGATTAGCGAAGTCTGTATTGCTTCACTTCCCTTCATTTCTTCATGTTAAAATATGGCGTTGCATTTTGAACTTATGATTTTTTTGAAACATGAAGAAGTGAAGATTAATGAAGTCTGTATTGTTTCACTTTCCTTCATTTCTTCATGTTAAAATATGGCGTCGCATTTTGAACTTATGTTTTTTTTTTGAAACATGAAGAAGTGAAGATCAATGAAGATTTGTATTGCTTCACTTCCCTTCATTTCTTCATGTTAAAATATGGCGTCGCATTTTGAACTTATGATTTTTTCTAAAACATGAAGAAGTGAAGATCAATGAATTTTGTATTGCTTCACTTCCCTTCATTTCTTCATGTTAAAATATGGCGTTGCATTTTGAACTTATGGTTTTTTTGAAACATGAAGAAGTGAAGATTAATGAAGATTTGTAGTGCTTAACTTCCCTTCATTTCTTCATGTTTGAAATGTGCGCTACGCGACTTGATTTTTTATTTTCCTGCCTGGTTCGCATCTCCGATACCCGCAAAATAATATTTGGGTGCTTTTTTGGTTTTTTCAGGCATTTCTTATTCCTTTGAAACATAATTCTGCAACAAAATGTGAGTAGGTTTATATTTAGTGGAGTACACAGAGCAACAAGAAACTCCAGATGCTTTTTTGCCGGGTATCCTCAAAAGCCCGGAACGTGTGAAGGTGAGAAGTAGTGGGAAAATTTATCAATTAATTTTATATGGAAAGTGTTCAACATCTGAAAAGGTATTGTCGGAATGCCTTGCGTCCGTTTTTATGGGCGGTTATCTTTTGCACCTCAGCACTGTGGTCTTCTGCAGCGGCACAGTCGGGGCAGGTAAAAGGAACTGTCAAAGACTCAGGCGGAGAGGCTCTGATCGGAGCCAGTATTAATGTGAAAGGAAAAACTACGGGAGCCATGGCCGACGTGAACGGTAATTTTACCCTTCAGGCCGAGCCGAATGATATTCTGGTGGTGTCTTATGTAGGGTATGTAAGCCAGGAGGTACCCGTAAACGGCCGTTCTCTGATTGATATCGTGCTTTTGGAAAACCCCAGTCTGCTGGAGGAAGTAGTGGTGGTAGGGTACGGTACGGCGAAGAAAGCCGACCTCACCGGGGCCATCTCCAACATCAAGACCGAAGAAATTACCAAACAGCCCGCCACTTCGGCCATGCAGTCGATCCAGGGAAAAGTAGCCGGAGCCACCATCATTGCTAACGAAGCGCCGGGATCTTCACCAACCGTACTAATCCGCGGTATGGGAACCGCCCTTGGAGGGAGAAATCCCCTCTACGTGGTAGACGGCATGCCGGTAGATAATATCAATAACATTCATCCGAACGACATCCAGTCAATGGATATCCTGAAAGATGCGTCTTCGGCATCTATTTATGGTTTAAGAGCCGCTAACGGGGTCATAATTGTGACCACCAAAAAAGGAAAAGAAGGAAAAACGCAGATCACGTACGATGGCTATGTAGGGATGAAGGGGGTATTGAACCGGGTAGAAATGGCCGATGCGGGTCAGTACATCCAGTATTTTAATGAAAACCTGGACAATATCGCCAATGCCAGTCAGCCCTGGAGACTGAAAGAAAACCAGGCCAACAATACGGATTGGTATAACGAGCTGCTACAGAAAGGACATCAGATGAGCCATGCCGTAAACCTTTCCGGCGGCTCTGAAAACGTAGATTTCTTTGTAAGCTATAACAACCTGACCGAGGAAGGAATACTGAAAGGTTCAAAGTATCAGCGGAATACCCTGAGAAATAACAATCAGTACCGCTTCTTCAAAGGGCGTCTGAAACTTAACCAGACCCTGAATTTTACGTTTACGGAAGCCGAACCGAAGAGCTATGGTCTCTTTAACGATGCCTATCGTCAGTCGCCGCTCGTGCCGGTATGGTATGCCAACGGCAGAGCCGGGCGCACCGTCTGGAACCGGACTACCGGAATGGTGGGCTATGAAAGAAATCCGGGGGAAACAGTAGGTAACCTGAATTCTATCGGTAACCCGGTGTATTCCCTGTTACAGCAGCAGGAACTTTTAAATACCAATACCTTGCAGGGCGGCTTTGACGCCGAGGTGAAAATTACCGATTACCTGAAGTTTAACTCCCGGGTGGGCGCTACTCGCTATGGTTCTAAATCCAGGAATTTTACCAATGTAAGGAATAACTGGCTGAACGCAGATCCTACCAGAACGGAGGCTGAGTTCAATGCGCTGAAGGAGGCCAATCCTACCACCACGGCTTATGCCAACAATACCTTTTCTTACTCCACTTCGGAGTCTTTCAGATGGGTTTGGGAAAACTTTGCTACCTTCAGCAAGTCGTCTGGGAAACATAATGTGGAAGCTACCGCCGGTTTTTCGAGAGAGAAAGTGGGTATTGGCAGTGGAATTAACGGAACAGGTTACGATGTGCCGGATCAGGAACAGTACTGGAATATCAACCTGGGAACCGGAGCCTACCAGAAACTGGTGAATCAGACCTACTATACGCCGCGTAGCCTGGCTTCTTATTTTGCCAGAGCCCAGTATAACTTTAACAGCACTTATTACCTGACCGCTACAATTCGCCGTGACGGATCCAGCGTGTTTAAGAACAGTTCGGAATATTGGGGAACTTTCCCATCAGTAGGTGCCGGCTGGACGGTTTCCAACGAAAGCTTCATGCAGGATTCCTTCCTGGATTACCTGAAAATCAGGGCCAACTGGGGTAAGCTGGGTAACCAGGACATCCCGCTGAACGTATCTCAGATTCTGACCGCTGCCGGCAGCAGTAACCGGAATTATGTCTTCGGATCGGGGCAGGAGTTGGTATTTGGGGCAGTTTACGGTACCCCGGCCGTCGATGTTTCCTGGGAGGTGACCACAGAAACCGGTATAGGAGCTGATTTTGCTTTACTGAAAGATCGGTTGAGCGGTTCCGTAGATTATTACCATAAGTTGAATACCAACGCCATTTTGCTGGTAACGCCTACCTATACCTCGGAATATGAGAATAATTTCTATGCACACGGAGCCAAAGTGCTGAACAGCGGAGTAGAATTAGGCTTAAACTGGAGCGACAGGTCTGAAATCGGGCTGAATTATAGCATAGGGGTCAACTATGCGTACAATAAAAATACCGTAAAAGACGTGAAGCCGGCTTACGACGGTCAGACAGGCGGTAGCCTGGGTAACGGCCAGATCACGAAGCAGCTGAAAGAAGGTTATCCTATTTATGCCTGGTGGATGTACGAAGCCAACGGCGTATGGCAGTCCCAGGCCGAGTTAGAGGATAAAAATGCGGTGAAGGTCGGAAATCCGCGCCCCGGTCATCTCAAGTATACCGATATAAACGGGGATTCGGTGATGAATAACCTGGATAAAATCTATTTTGGTTCTTACCTTCCTACGTATACCTACGGCATCAACCTGAGCGTGGATTACAAAAATATTGATCTCTCGGTTTATGGCTACGGTGTAGGCGGAAATAAGATCTACAACGGTCTGAAAGGTACACGGATTGACGGCGGAGAAAACGTGCCGCTGGATCTTTTTGAGAATCGCTGGCATGGCGCAGGAACCAGCACGGTACATCCGGGTGCTGACCGCGACTCGTATGCTTCGAGCTACTACCTGGAACCGGGGGGATTCTTCCGGATCAATAATATTACTTTAGGGTATACACTAAATAACCTGTATTCCGGTTCATCCAAATTAAGAGTGTACGCCACGGCCCAGAACCCCCTCATGTTTACCAAATATACCGGTTTCTCTCCTGAGATTGCGGATAACGGGGATCCTTCCGGTACCTCAGGCATTGAGCTGTCGGCCTATCCGACCACCCGGAACTTTATCATAGGTCTGAACTTACAATTTTAATCATCATGAAAAGAAATAAAATATATATCGCATCCGTAATGGCGCTCTCTCTTGGAGTGATGTCCTGCGGAGATGACTTTCTGAATGTAGACTCCCGGGAAACGGTGGAGGCACAGCATAGAGACGAGACCTATGAGCCGGAAGCCTTTATTACGGGTGTGTACGGGATGTTTACCGAATGGGATTATGCCTTCTCTTTCCTGGGCATTACGGAAATCCTTTCAGACAATGCCGATAAGGGGTCTTCACTCACCGATACCGGTACCGACAAGCATTTTCTGGATGACCTGACCTATAATGCGGGCAATGCCGGGTCTTTTCATGCCATGTGGACCCGTTGGTACAAGACCATTGGCCGGGCTACTCTGGCCATTGAATATACGGAGAATTTTGGTTTAACAGATCAGGCCTATAAGAACAGGCTGATCGGGGAGGCCAGGTTTATCCGGGCGCTTAATTATTTTTACCTGGTGCGGGGCTGGGGGGCGGTACCTTTGCAGCACGAAGACCTGGTGAGGAGAGCTCCGGAATCAGAAGTGTACGCGTTTATCGAGCAAGACCTGCTGGCGGCTATAGATGTACTTCCGCTGAAAGGTGATTACGCTGCCAAAGATATCGGCCGGGCGACCAAGGGTGCTGCGCAAGGCCTTCTTTCCAAAGTGTATCTCTATCAGGGAAAACACCAGCAGGCAGCAGATATGGCGAAAGCGGTGATTGCTTCCGGTCAATATGCATTGGAAGCGGACTACGCCCGCATCTGGCGGGAGGAAGGAGAAAACGGACCGGAATCTTTGTTTGAATTTCAGGCCCGGGGCGAATCCATTGCCCACGGTATTCAGCAGTATTCTCAAACCCAGGGTGCGCGGGGTACCGGCGGATGGGGCTGGGGTTTTAACGTGCCAAGTGAGAACCTCCTGAATGCTTTCCTGGCGGAAAACGATTCTGTGCGAATGAACGCTACCATCATGTTCCGGGGAGAGACGTTGTATGACGGACGGGAAGTCAATGCCGGAGCAGAAAACCCTATGTACAACGAAAAGGCATACGATTCGGCCGATCCGGGGGGATCTGATAACGGTAAAAACCTCCGTTATCTGAGATTGGGTGAAATCTACCTGATTCTTGCGGAGGCAGCCAATGAGCAAGGGAATACCGCAGAAGCCCTTCAGGCCTTGAATACCGTTCGAAGCCGGGCCAAATTGCCTGCATTTGCATCGTCAAATCAGGCGGATATTCGTACCAAAATCTGGAACGAAAGAAGGCTGGAGCTGGCTTTTGAGCATGACCGCTGGTCTGATCTGGTGCGTACGCGTCAGGCAGAAGCGGCTATGAAAGCCAACGGGAAAAATTTTGTACCTGGAAAGCACTACCTGTTCCCGGTACATACCAATCAGCTGATTCAGACTCCCGGCTTTGAGCAGAATCCAGGTTGGTAAATGGCATTTGACCTGAAGAAATACTTCATATTGGTCTTTGTCTTGCTTTTATCCTGTTCAAAAGGGAAGAAAGACGAGCCGACTCCGGATCCTTTAGAGATCCGGAGTCTTCTCATTGGAGGGGAAACGGTGGCATCGTCTGCCTTGATCTCCATTTCCGTGAATGCGGAGATTGTGATCAATTTTAGCAGCGGTCTCTCGCCACAGACAAATTTTCACAACTTTATTTCCCTTCTGAACAAGAAAGGTGAAACGCTTCCCTGTCATTTCCAGTTAGCGGACCAAACCCTTACAATCCGCCCTGCAGAGCCCCTGCCGGGTCTGCAAAAGTTCACGTTTGTAATCCGGTCAGGGTTGCCGTCGGCGGGGGGCAGCAGACTCCAGAGAGAAACAAGCTTTCTCTTCTTTACAGAAAAAGACGATTCGGATAAAATGGATCGCATTTCTGACGAAGAGCTCCTGCGCAAAGTTCAACAACATACCTTTCGGTATTTTTACGATTTTGCCCACCCGGCTTCGGGGATGACCCGTGAAAGGAATACTTCACAAAATACGGTGACCACTGGCGGCACAGGGTTTGGGTTGATGGCGCTTTGTGTAGGCGCAGAACGGGCATTTATTACCCGAGCCCAAGGGGTGGAGCAATTGACCCGGGTGGTGACCTTCCTGGAAAATGCCCGGAAATATCACGGGGCGTTTTCGCACTGGTACGATGGAAATACCGGCCTTACCCTTCCTTTCAGTACCCAGGACAATGGCGCTGATCTGGTAGAGACTTCTTTTTTGATGATGGGCCTGCTGACCGCAGGAGAATACTTTGGAGAGCCCGATCTGAACCGGCGAATAGATCAGCTTTACCAGGCCGTGGAATGGAATTTTTTTCTGAATGGATCAGAAAGTCTTTTCTGGCATTGGAGCCCCGACCATGGTTTCGCCCTGAATCTGAAAATCAGGGGCTGGAACGAGGCCCTGATGACTTATATATTGGCTGCGGGTTCTGAGAAATATGGAATAGAAAAAGCGCATTATGCGGCAGGATGGACCCGTAACGGAGGTTTTGTTAACGGGAACAATTATCATGGAATCCGCCTGCCCCTGGGGCCTGAATACGGCGGCCCGCTGTTTCTTTCCCAATACACCTTTTTAGGGATTAATCCTTTTGGACTCTCCGATGAGGTAGTTCCTGATTATGCGGTGCAGTGCCGGAATCATACCTTGATCAACCGGGCATACTGCATTGAAAATCCTGAAAATTTCCCCGGATACGATGTTTATTCCTGGGGACTAACGGCCAGCGACAACCCCACGGGTTATGCGGCGCACTCCCCCCGGAATGACCTGGGCGTGATTGCTCCCTCTGCTGCTTTAGGGTCTTTTCCCTACACTCCGGAAGAATCAAAACAGGCACTGGAATTCTTTTATTATTCCCTGGGCGATAAGCTCTGGGGAGAATACGGCTTTAAAGACGCCTATTCAATAAAAGACGACTGGTATGCAGACAGTTACATTGCCATTGACCAGGGGCCGATTATTATCGGAATCGAGAATTACCGTTCCGGCCTGCTTTGGGAAAACTGCATGAAAAGCCCCGTGGTAAAGCGGGGCCTGGCTCAATTGGGCCTCCGTTCCCAGTAAGTTACTTCAATTTCGGACTCTCAAAGCCCAGTTTTTTTAAACCTTCCTGAATTTCGGGTATCTCCATAAAAAGATCCCAGAGTAAACCGCTGCGGTGATTCTCAATCATGACCACGATGGGTCCCTGATCTATGGCCAGGTAAGAAGAAGCAACCCAGTTTTTCGAGTCATTGAAAGCATCGTAAAAACCGTATTTCCCCCAAAGCTGACTGCCCCTTTCTTCGTAAAAATACCGGAGTGCCGCCATGGACTCTTTGGGGGTATAAGGGAAGGAAGACAAGGCCGCGGTAGGGGTAATCACACCGTGGTCATTGGTGGGCGAATGGGCATTGTAGCCTTCGTGGTTGTCTGATGCCGTGAGGCCCCAGCTTTTTTCACTGTAACCCTTGAAGCCTTTCGGGTTATTTACGCAATGCAGGTAGTTGATACGGGTATGGTTCACGTTTTGTTCCCAGTAATCGGCATAGCGGTCTTTCAACCCGCGGGGGTCAAGACCCATAAAAGAGTAATGCGCAAAAAAGAGCGGGCCGCCATAGTCAAAACCCAGGGGCAGTTTTACACCGTAAAATTCTTTTCCGTTAAAAAAATGGTCATTTTTGGCATAGCACTTATGATAAATCTCCGGCTGAATAGGGTATCTTTTTGAGGATGCGGCCAGCACGTAGGTGATGAGGGTTTCGTTATAGCCCCGCAGTTCAAAGTTCATAGCCCAGCCATTATTCGGGCTCCAGTGCCAGTAGAGTTGATTTTTCGACCCCTGGGTGTACCAGTCCCATTCAATTTCATTCCACATCATGCTGATCAGCCCCCGGATACTGTTTTCAGCGGGGTTGTTCCGGTTGAAATATTGCCTTGCAGTCAACAGACCCTGAAAAAGCAAAGAGGTTTCTACCAGATCTCCGCCATCGTCTTTTCGGCTGAAAGGAATGGTTTGTCCGGTAGTGCCATGAAGCCAGTGCGGGAATACCCCGTGATATACCGGGGTTTTGGACAGGAAGCGGGCAATTTTCTGAATTCTTTCCGCGCCTTCCTCGCGGGTAATCCAGCCTCTTTCTACCGCCACCACGATGGCCATGACGCCGAAGCCGGTTCCTCCTGTGGTACAGGTTTCATCGCCGTAGCCAAAGGCATGGTTACTTCTTTCCCGGGCCAGTCCGCTAACCGGATGTCCGAAGTCCCAGAAATATTGAAATGTTTGTTTCTGCACCAGTTCCAGCAGCTGATCGTCTGTCAGGCGGGCCTTTTGGGCGGAAAGGAAACAGGGTACAAAGAGAATGGCGAAAAGTAGTCGTATCATTGCTGTAAGGTTTAACGGTTAGCAATTTACGAAAAAACGGGGGGATGTGGTAGTATTTTGACGGGTATATGGCGTGTGGGGCCGCCCGTTGCGTACCCCACACACCTTATCCTCAGTACCGGTTATAATACAGCAGAAGCCTTGGCTTCAGAAATACCATCCTGGAGAGGTTATCGTTCGAAAGAATAGCCGTTCCTGTACTGGAAAGAACGGATGCGGGAAGCAAAAGCAGCTGTTTGTTGGTGTTGCCTTTGATCATTTGCTTCTGCACATAATTGGTGATGTCTACATTGAGGTAGGTGGAACTGTCGGCCGAGGTGAAATACGCACCGGTTAGCTGGTCCGCCGTGCCGTCGCCGTAAAGGTACGTCAGCTGGTTCGAGGAATTGCGTCTCTGCTGGTTGCGCTCATCGGCTTCGGCAGTGGTCATGTAATAACTCTTGCGATAGAGGCCGTTGTTGGCGGAGGGGTCAATGGGAAACTCCAGTATGGCCCGGGCCACTTTGACGTTATTGCCCAGGGAATTCAACGCACTCAGGTCAATTTTGGTGCTGATGCCGCTTCCCCCTTGCAGGTAAAGGCGATCGGCCGCGCTGCTTATGGGCAGCTCATTTTGCGCTGTGGTAAGCGATGCCAGCGCGGTTTTGCTGCGGTCGAATGTCAGAGACGAAAACCGGGGGCCATTGATGTCGTATATATAATATTGGCTGGTGGTATCTCCCTCAAAATGATAATACGAAACCACAGAACTGTTGTAGCCGTTGAGATCCAGCGTACCTGTAGAGAAACCGTAGACCGCTTTGTTACTTTGGTCCGGCACAATCGCAAAACCTTTAAATTTGCTGATAAAGGTTGAGTTATTGCCTTTTGCAGCCAGCGCTTCATCGAGGATTTCCTTGGCTACCGCACTCGGCAGCGTAACAAACCGGGCTTGCAGTACGCCGGTAGAATCGTTCCTCAGAGAGGGCAGGTTAAACTCGAATTCCGCAAGGGGTACTGGGTCGTACACGAGTTTCTCGCTGCCGTTATAGGAAGTAGTCTTCATGATATCCGTGAGGCGGTGTACCTTGAATTTGCTGATGGCGTTGGTATCCCCGTAAACACGGTTCCCGTCGTAGTAAATCCTCAAAGTCAGGGAGTCAATGACGGGGGTAGACGAAAACGTCAGCGTGTCATACAGTATGTACCCGTCATCGCCGGTGATGATAGAGCCGGAAGAGTTAAACTGGGGCAAAAGGGAGGGCTGAAAATAGGCCACCGCCTCTGCCGAACCGAAAATGGGGTCGTTCATTTTGCCCGCCAACAGGTAATACGAATTGCCATTAACGGCAGAATCGGCAAGAACAGTAGAGTAGCTTACGCCCACGGTATCGGTATAAACCGCGTTCAGGGTTCCGCCTGAGCCAAGTCCCAATCCGATCTCAGAAGGATCGTGACAGGCAAAGAGAGAAATACTTAAAGCAAGTGCTAAAAGTTTTCCGGAAAAAGTTTTTTTCATAAAGTGCTTTAGTCAGCCAGTTCTGTATAAAGGTTATAGAAAGTCTCCGCGGCGTTCTCGTCGTCCACAAAGGAGTCGATCTGCCTTTCGGCCGTTTCGTCCAGAACGGTGGTCACGGCTTTGTTTAATGACGGATTGGCTCTAACCACCACATCGGAATACTGGCAGCCGATCTTAATGAAGCCGTAAAAATCACGGGAACGCAGATTGGCCAGGTTTTCATCGCTGATGTCCATCATTTTCACTTTCGGAAACATGTCATCTGAAAACGTATGATCAA
>JBEBRS010000045.1:0-16493 GCA_040394705.1 Leadbetterella byssophila | reverse complement strand
GAGTTCCGAGTAGTGAGTAGTGAGTAGCGTAATTTTTAATTCGTAATTGATTTCCGTAATTCGTAATTGAAAAAAGTATGGATATTGTATGGATTCATGGATTTGGGGAAGACTCCTCGGTGTGGGAGGATTTCCTGCCGTCTATTCACACGTATCACACTTCACATGTTTTCGAACACGCCCACACTACGGGCCATCGCTCTATCGGGGAATACGCCGAAGACCTGCGTGTCTTTTTGGAGGAAAAAAATATTGGGAAACCCGTACTTATCGGTCATTCCATGGGCGGCTATATTGCGCTGGAATATGCCGCCCTTTATCCTGATGGGGTGAAAGGACTGGGCCTTTTTCACTCTTCCGCCTCAGCCGACAGCGAAGAAAAAAAGAAAGAACGCGATAAAACCCGCGCATTCATTGGAGAAAACGGGACAGAAGCCTTTATCCGCAATTTCTATCCCAATATGTTCAGCGGGAATTTCCGGCAGGAAAACGCGGACCTCGTCGCTGCCCACATCCGCCGGTATACCGGTTTAAACCCTCAGGCGTTAATGACGGCTACTGCGTCTATGAAAAACCGGCGCGATCACGTGGGTACCCTGAAAGGCTTTACCTTCCCGGTCTTTCAGATCCTGGGAAAGATGGACGCGTTTGTGCCTTTAGAGAAGGCCCTGGAACAAACTGCTCTGCTGCAACATCCTTACACCCTGGTTCTTGACCAGGTGGCTCATGCCGGCATGTATGAGGCTTCTTCTGTTTGCGCCGATTTTATAAATTACTATTTGCAATCGGTGGCTCAGACCTTGTAACTCCGGTGTGCATCCAGCTTCAGAAAAATGAAGAGCAGGATGGTAAAAGACAGGAGAGACGACCCCCCATAACTCATGAATGGAAGCGGAATACCAATGATAGGGATCAGTCCGATGGTCATTCCGACGTTGATCAGCAGATGAAAGAACAAAACGCTGGCCACGCCATAGCCGTAAATCCGGGCGAATTTGAACTTTTGTTTTTCTGCGAGATTATATATTCTAGTAATCAGGATAAAATACAGCGCAATGACCACAAAGACCCCGGCAAAGCCCCACTCCTCTCCTACAGTACAGAAAATAAAGTCGGTAGACTGCTCCGGAACAAAATCAAACTTGGTCTGGGTACCCTGGAGGTAACCCTTGCCCAGCAGTCCGCCCGAACCAATGGCCAGCTTAGACTGACCAATGTTCCAGCCCGCGCCGAGGGGGTCTATATCCGGGTTTACCAAGATACGAATACGGTTTTGCTGGTGAGGGGCAAAAACGTGGTTAAACGCGAAATCTACCACCAGAACAAAGCCTGTGAAAAGGATGAACAACCCGACCACCCGCTGTAAATTCTGTCGGTTCCGGTCATACCGTTTCAGAAAGAGATACCAGAACAATACCGCGAGAAGGGCCAGGCCCAGGATGATGATCCAAAGCTGATCTTCAAACAGGAGAGCCAGGATAAACAGGGCTACAAATGTCAGGAACATAGCGGGATACACGCCCGACAGGCCTTCCCGGTAAAGGATAATAATAAATGCCGCAAATGCTAGTGCCGACCCCGTTTCCTTTTGCAAGATGATTATTACGGGCGGAAGGAAAATAATTAAACAAGCTTTCAGCAGGTGGTTAAATCGGCTGAGGGTTACGCCCTGCGTGCTGAGGTACTTCGCTAATGCCAGCAGGGTAATGGTTTTGGCCAACTCGGCCGGCTGGAACTGGAAACTGCCAAAGCGCAACCAGGAGTGTGAACCTTTGATATCCGGTGCTATAAAAATGGTCAGGATAAGCACCAGGATCCAGATGCCGTAAAAGATGTACGCAAAGGTATCATAGACTTTGTAGTCAATAAAAAGTATCACCATTACCAACACAAATGCAAGGCACATAAACATGATTTGCTTGCCCGCATTGTGGTCAAGTGAATAAATGGGTTTCGGATTATCTACATTGTATACCGCGGCATAAATATTGACAAGTCCGATGATCAGGAGAATGATGTAGATCCAAACGGTGGTCCAATCCAGTCCTTTTTTAATGTCTATTTCTCTCGCCATTTTATAATGCCTCGGATCTACCGGCTACGGTAACGTATTTTGTATTCATAATGCTTTCTTTGTAGGCCTCCCTGTTGTGGCTTCCTTTTAAATATTTTTCCATTAGTAATCCGGCGATTGGGGCCGATGCACGACCGCCAAAGGTTCCGTTTTCTACCACTACGGCTATGGCAATCTTAGGATTATGTTTAGGAGCAAACGCGATAAAAATGGCATGATCTTTTCCTCTTGCATTCTCGGAAGTTCCGGTTTTCCCGCAGACTTCCACGTCTTTTATCTGTGCGGCACGCCCTGTACCGGCCTGCACTACCAGTTCCATGCCTTTCACCACCTCCTCAAAGTGCCGTTTATCGATATTGGTTTTGTTGATTTCGGTGGGTGTAGCTTTACCACTTGCCAGATCAAGACCTGTGCTACGCACCAAATGGGGCGTGACCCAATAGCCGCGGTTGGCAAAGACGGCCGCCATATTGGCCAGCTTCAGTACATTAACGCCGTACTCTCCTTCCCCTATACTGATGGAGTATATGGTAGAATATTTCCACTGATTTTTTCCGTATATTTTATCATAGCGTTCTACGGTAGGGATCAGTCCGGTGGTTTCAGAGGGCAGGTCAATTCCCAGTTTACGTCCAAAACCGAAGGCAATGATTTGTTCGTTCCATTTTTTCAGCCCTTCACTTACGGGAATTGATTTCCCCGTTTCCGGGTCATGGTGTACGATTCGGCGAAACACATTGTCGAAATAGGGATTACTTGATCGCTGAATGGCCACATACAGGTTAGCCGTTTCACCGGCGCTGTGCATGGATAATTTACTGTTTCCCGAGAGGGAGGTCGAGGGCGTAATCACGCCATCCCCCAGTCCGATAGCTGCTTGCACCAGTTTAAACGTAGAGCCCGGCCGATAAAATGCCGAAACCGGTCGGTTATTCAGCGGGAGATCCGGGTTCTGGGTCAGCATGCGGTAATTTTTCGAAAACTCCCGGCCCGAAAGGAGTGCCGGATCATAGGTGGGATACGAACCGATGGCAATAATGCCCCCCGTGCTCGGCTCAATGGCTACTACTGCACCTACTTTCCCTTGAAAAAGGGAGTCTGCAAGCTGCTGCACGCCCAGGTCAATGTAAGTATAGAGGTTATTTCCGATAACGGAAGCGGTATCGTAACGCCCCTCCTGGTAGGACCCCTTATCTTCCCCTTTTGAATTCATCAATACCAGTCGGCTGCCGCGGGTTCCCCTCAGTTCAAGCTCATAGTATTTCTCCAGGCCTGCGAGGCCGATGTAATCCCCTTTCCGGTAGTATTCTTCTTCCTGCTCCTCGTATTGTTTTTTGGGAATCTCACCGATGTACCCTAAGGCATTGGCCATGGTATTGCCCGGGTAAGTCCGGTAAAACGACTGCTCAAAGTGAAAGCCGGGATACTGGATCATGGCGTCAATCACCCCGGAGTATTCCTGTTTAGACAGTTGTCTGAGAAAAAGCGAGGCCCTACGTATGGAGTAGTCTCTGGCCTGGGCCAGCATGGAATCTACGTACGGTTTATCCACGCGAAAAAGGTTGCAAAAAGATACGGTATCAAAAGGAAGCACCTTTTGGGGAATTACGTACATATCATACACCTCTTCGTTGGCTACAATCAGTTTACCGTTCCGGTCGTAAATCTGTCCGCGGAGCGGAATACTGACCTCTTTCCGCACTGAATTGAGGGCGTCTATACTGCGGTATTCCTCATTGAGTACCTGCAGATAAAACAGCCTCAGGAGGTAAATGGCTCCTATGGTATAAATAAAAATAAGTATGGGAAACTTCCTGTTTTCGAACATGCGCCTTAGGATCTGGAATTCAGATACAAAGTTCAGAAAATTTATGTTCTTTTACAGCATTTCTCCTCAATAAAATTCTAGCCTATTACCAAAGGGCTTCTCCCTTGTAGAAGTCAAGTACCTTTGCCCTTAAAACCGCCTCGTATTGAGCCGAAATCAGGTAAATATTGGCCCGATCCAGGTTGTTTTTGGCCGTGAGGTAATCTATGGAGTTGCCTACTCCCTGATTAAAGCGAATCTCCGCGGCCCGGAAAGACTCCCCGAATGCCGCTACCTGACGTTCCAGGGCGTCGGCGCGGCTCCGGGCGGTTTGCCAGTCGAGAGAGGCCTGGTCAATGGCCTGTTCCAGCCTGATTTTAGCGGTGGTGCTGAGTATTTCATTATTTTTCACGGAAAGTTGTGCCGATTTCACCCTGTTTCTTTGTTCGAGTCCGCTAAAGACCGGAATACTCAATGTAAGGCCAAAGGAAGAAAAGAAGTTGCCCGTTAGCTGGCGGGTGTAGGGAATATGATCGCTGGAATATTGGCTAACCTGCCGCATAACCGGATAACGGTCAGCTCCGATAGTCACAAAATCGGCCGAGGGCAAGGTCTGGGTATCTGTCAGTATGCTGGTGGAGGCGGCGCTGGAGTAATTGGTGTTGACATTTACCCCCAGACGAAGAGTGGGCCAAAGCTGTCCACGGGCTACCTCTACTGCGCTTTTTGCGCTTTTCACCCGCAAATCGGCGGCTTTCACTCCGGCGAAGTGCTGCAAAGCGGATGCATAAACCTCGGCGGGGTTTCCACCAGAAAGGCCGGCTGCACGAAAATCCATCTTTTCAAGGGTTAACTGCGGTGTATAGGAAATATTCATGAGGCGGCAGAGTGCCAGGCGGGACGATTCCAGGGTATTGGCGGTAGAAATCACCGACAATTGTTCCCCGGCGTACTGTCCGCGGAGATCGGAAAGCTGAGAAGGCGGAATGCCCCCGTCTTTGTGCAGGAGCTCCAGTCGTTCTACTTGTTTTAGTGTGAGTTCCGACTGGGTATTCACCTGGGTCAGCAGGTCTTCATAGGTCAGTACGGTCAGGTAAGCCAGTATAACTTCTATGGCCAGATTATCTTTGGCCTGTCGGAGGTCCATTTGCGCGGCCTCGTACCCGTAGCGGTCGCGGGAGACGGCATTGACCAGGGCGCCTCCGCTGAAGAGGGTGATGCCACTTCCTATACCGTAGCTTCCGTACCCCAACTGGTTGTTCACGTAGGCGTTGGTAAAGGGGTCTATGCTTCGGCCCTGGTTAATTCCATGACCGATGGAAGCGCTTACCGCGGGAAGTCGGTTGAGCCTCGACTGCCGGAGCTGTATTTCCGTGTTTTGTACCTGAATGGCCGACTGCCCGACTTCCGGATTGTTTTTCAGGGCCGTTTCGATGCATTCTTTCAGGCTCAAAGCTTGCTGCGCCTGGGCGGTGGCGCAGAGGAAGGTGAATATAAATAATACTGCTTTTTTCATTTGGTTTGTTTTTTTTAGCTGTGAGCCGTGAGCTGACTCAGGAACCGGGGGGCTATTGCTCAATGCGCACCGCCTCTGGCTATTCCGTGTTTAAATATTTGCTTTTATTTTAATATTTATATAAATACATAATTATTTACTTATATATTTATTTATATATCTATTCTTCCATCCAGTAAATTGACAATGCGGGAGCCGTAGGCGGCGTTTTTCTCATTGTGTGTTACCTGCACGATGGTGGTTCCTTCCTTATTGAGTCGGGCAAAGAGTTCCATGATCTCCTCCCCTTGTTTACTGTTCAGGTTGCCGGTGGGCTCATCGGCCAGGAGTAGCTTAGGTCGGGTGATCAAAGCCCGGGCAATGCCCACCAGCTGTTGCTGTCCACCGGAAAGCTGGGCCGGAAACAGATCTTTTTTGCCAACGATACTGAAACGGTCGAGCATATCGGCTACCAGGGCCTTCCTTTCACTTCCTTTGACATCCTGATAAAGCAGAGGCGTTTCAATGTTCTCATATACGGTCAGTTCGTCGATCAGGTGATAGGCCTGGAACACAAAACCAATGTGCTGTTTATAGAGTGCCGAACGCCGCTTTTCTTTCAGGGCATGGACGGGTTCCTCCAGAAATGTGTACTCGCCTTCGTTGAAATCGTCTAGCATGCCAATCACATTCAGCAGGGTGGATTTGCCGGAACCGGAGGGCCCCATAATGGAGATAAATTCGCCTTCCTTCACGCTAAGATCCACATCTTTCAGGAGATACACCCGGTTTCCACCGGTGTTCACCCATTTAAAAATTCCATTCAGGTTTAACATCTGTTTTCTATTTGTATTTTGTATCCTTGTTTCAGACAACTTTTAATACTATGGTAAAAATTAAAAAATCCCTGAACTATCAGGACTCGCCCCGAGCTTCACAACTTCGTCATTTATGTTTAACTTTGACTTCTAATATTTTTGCAATGGTTACCACAGTTAAAGGTATTTATCAGAACGGCCGGATTGTTTTAGATGAGGTTCCTCATGTAAAAGACAATTCACAAGTTCTTGTTACTTTTTTGGAGGAAAGCCAGCCCATTTCTTCTAAAAAACGCCGTTTAGGTAGTTTAAAAGGAAAGATTGGTATTCCTGATAATTTCAATGATCCGTTGGATGACTTGAAAGAGTATATGTTTTGACACCACATTTTTTCCTTCTGAACAAATTCCTATTATCTCAGTTGATGAAAATTTCCATATATATCGAACGATCGTGTCCGTCATTGACTAATAAATATCATTTACTCACTCCTTAATGCCTTCACCGGGTTGGCTACGGCGACTTTTATGGCCTGGTAGCTCACCGTGATTAAGGCAATCAGGATAGCACTTATTCCGGCAAAGGCAAATACCCACCAGTGGATGTTGATGCGGTAAGGGAAATCTGCCAGCCAGGAATGCATCACCCACCACGCTACCGGGGCTGCGATTGCAAAAGCAGCAGAAACCAGTTTTAGGAAGTCTTTCGATAACAGTACCGTTATACTCAATACAGACGCTCCCAAAACCTTCCGCACCCCTATTTCTTTTGTGCGGTTCTCTGCCATATAGCTCGACAGTCCAAAGAGGCCAAGGCAGGAAATGACAATGGTGAGTAACGCAAATAAAGTGGCCAGGGTACCTGTTCTTTTTTCGTCTTCAAATTTGCGGGCATATTGCTCATCCGCAAAACGGTAGTTTACTTCATACTGGGGATTGAATTTTTTAAATATACTTTCCAGAGAAGCAATATTGCGCTGGGTGGGGTTTGCCCCATTCAGTTTGATATGCATCACATTAAAAAAACCTGCGGCACCGCCGATATACATGGGTTCTGAGGGATGATAGGGGGAATTGATAATAAAATCTTTGATGACCCCGATAACATGCCAGTCGCGCCCCATATCGGTGATTATCTGGCCGATTGGCTCTTTAAAACCCATGTGCTTCACCGCCGATTCGTTTAGCAAAGCTGCGCTGGAGTCGGCAGGAAAATTCCTGAGATCAAAATCCCGCCCCGCGAGAAGTTGCAAACCCAGAGTTTGAGCTACCGCATCATCTGCAAAGTACCGAATGACCACGGTGCGGTCGTTCGGATGTTTGCCTTTCCAGCCAATATCCCAGGTGTTACTCCAGTCTTCGGTAACCGGAGAGCTGGTCATGGTCATCGACAAGGCCGTTCCTGAAGCAAGAAGCTCTTCCTTGATCAGCTTATAATTGTGCGCAGATTCTCCCTCTGTGAAATGATAGACCAGGTTATTTTTTTCGAAGCCCGATGCCCGGTCTTGCGCATTTTGAATCTGCTGACGAACAATCACGGTGGCTATTATCAACACAATGGCAAAGGTGAACTGTCCTACCACCAGCACTTTGCGCGGTGTAACCAGTGTATTCGATGCTTTATGCCTCCCTTTGAATGCACTTACCGGCTTAAATGAGGAGAGATAAAGTGCCGGATAACTCCCTGCCAGTAATCCCGTCACCCCTATAAATCCGGCCCAGAAAAGCCAAAACATGGGGTCTGTGAGGTCTACCGCCAGGCGTTTGCCCACCAGTTCATTAAAGGCAGGCAATGCCACCAGTACAAGAATCAGTGCCAGAATACCTGCTATAACCGCAAGCAGCAAGGATTCTCCGAGAAACTGTGTCACAAGCGACGTGCGCTGAGCCCCGGCTACTTTCCGTATACCCACCTCCCGGGAACGTTTTTCACTTCGGGCAGTGCTCAGGTTCATGAAATTAATACACGCCACCACCAGCAGAAATCCGGCGATAAGGCCGAATAAGCGGACAATCTCTATACGTCCACCCGATTCCTGCCCATTTTCAAACGTAGCGTAGAGGTGCCAGCGACTCAAAGGATAGAGAAATGTCTCCATATCGGGATAGCCTTTGTCGTACTTCTCCCTCAACATTTTAATCTTGGGTGCCAGCGTGGTCAGGGAGGCATTTTCCTTTAATAGCACATAGGTTTGAACCGAGTTATTCTGCCAGTTCTGATCATCTGCTCCCGTTTGACGCATATACGCCCAGGGCAACAGAAATTCAAATTCAAATTCACTATTGGTGGGAGGCGCCTGTACAACGGCAGACACTTTGAAATTATCTGTATTATCGAGTCGTACGATCTGCCCTATGGGATCGGACTCTCCGAAGATGGTTTCCGCGAGCTTCTCTGTCAGCACAATGGAGGAAACATCGTGAAGTGGCGTGGCGACATCGCCCTTTAACACAGGAAAGGTAAACATTTCCAGGAATGTAGAATCCACAATTTTACCACGACCGTAGAAATTTTTATCGCCAAAGTCAATTTTAACTGGCGGAATGGAAGTGATGCGCGTAGTGTGCTCCACTTCCGGGTAATCTTCCCGAATGGCTGCAGCCATAGGTTTGGGTGTCACTTTCCAACTGCGGGTTACCCCATCTGTGGTGTACTGGTTCCAAGCCTGGTATAGCCGGTCTTTTTGGGTATGGAAGTTATCATAGCTTACTTCATGGTGAATCCATAGAAGAATCAGCAGAGCTGACGCCATACCTACGGCCAGGCCGGAAATATTGATCACCGAGAAACTCTTATTTCTGAGGAGATTCCGCCAGGCGATTTTGAAATAATTTCGGATCATAACGTTTTATCTTTTTGCTTATCTGACAGGCCACAACTAAGAAAAAGCAACCTCTCGCAAACAATTTTCCATTTACTCACTCCGTAATGCTTTTACCGGGTTACCCAGCGCCGCTTTGATGGCCTGAAAGCTCACCGTTAACAGAGCCAGCAACAAGGCTACCGCACCGGCGGCAGCAAAGATCCACCAGCCGGTTTCTACCCGGTAGCTGAACTGCTGCAGCCATTTATTCATGACCAGCCAGGCCAGGGGGCCGGCAATAACAAAGGCAATGACCACCAGCTTTACAAAGCCCGAAGAGAGTAGGGTAACGATCTGCAGCCCTGAGGCCCCCAGCACTTTGCGTACCCCCACTTCTTTCACCCTTTGCCGCACGGCATAGGCCGACAGACCAAAAAGACCGAGGCAGGCCAGCAGTACGGCCAGAGCGGCAAAGATGTTGAATACACGGCCCGTCCGCATTTCTGCCTGGTACATCTGCTGGTAGTCTTCGTCCATAAACCGGAAAGTAAACGGCCGGTGCGGTGCCAGCTCTTTCCATTTTGCCTCAATGGCCGCCAGGGTATTCCGCATATCACCGCCCTGTATTTTCACGATGGCCGTATTGGCCCATGCGCTGGGAAACAGCACCAGGGGCCGGATAGGGGTGTGCAGTGATTCAAAGTGGAAATCTTTCACTACCCCTTTCACTTCTCCGGGTCTGAACTCGTCCAGATACATCTTTTTGCCGATGGCTTCTTCGGGACTCCATCCCAGGGCGCGGGCGGCCGACTCGTTCAACACAAAATGAAAGTAATCCTGTGTATAATCGTCGTGACCTACATCGCGTATATCCTGAATACTAAGGTCGGAGCCAGCTATAAGCTCCAGACCATTCACGCGGAGGTAATCTTCGTCAACCGGATTAGCTATCACAGCCATGGACCGGCTCAGGTCGCTGCCGCTCATATTATAACCGCCGCGGATGGTCACCGGGCTTTCGTAGGCCAGAGATACCCCCTGCACGGCGGACAAGGCATTCAATTCTGATTTAATGAGTTCTCTTTTCTCGTTGAGCCGCTGATCCATGCCCAGCAACAGCCGGTTCTCCCGCTCATAGCCCAGCTTTTTCTCCTGGATGAAACGGAGCTGGGAACTGATAATAAATGTAGCGATGATCAGGAAGACCGAAATGACAAACTGGAATACGATCAGCCCTTTGCGTAAGGCATTTCCGGAGCCGGTATTCTTAAATGCTCCTTTCAGCACTTTTACCGGCTGAAAAGACGACAGGATCAGGGCCGGGTAGCTGCCCGCCAGAAGAGCGACCATAAGCGCCGCCAGCAATGCGGTTCCCCAAACCATAGGGGATCCCAGACTGGTATATGGCAGCGCAGTGCCGGTAAGCGAATTAAAAGCAGGTAAGAATGCAAGCGTCATTAAAATGCTGACGATCAATGCCAGGAAGGTCAGCACGGCCGACTCGCTGATAAACTGCCAGAAAAGCTGGGAACGCCAGGCTCCCGCCACTTTCCGGATACCGACCTCTCTCGCCCTTTCGGTGCTTCGTGCGGTGGAAAGGTTCACGTAGGTAAAAGAGGCGATCACCAGGATCAGTACCGCCACACCGGCGATAATGTAGATATAGGTGATATTGATATTGGGTGTATAGGCATCGTAAGACGAATGAAGATGGACGTCGGTAAAGGGTTCCAGTTCAAAGTTTACCTTAAATTCGCTTTCGCCCGTTTCTTTTTTCATGAACCGGTCTATTTTTTCCTGCAAGGAAGTGAACGACTCCGCCCGGTCCATCAGAAGATAGGTAACGTAATTGGCATTGGAATAGGTTTCTTCCTGCAAAGGCCCGAAGCTGGAGATGGAAGCCACCATGCTGTAGCGGATCTGGGAATTGGAGGGGCAATCTTCTGACACCCCGGTCACCTGATACGGCTCCTGGAGGCTGTTCAAAAGAAGCATTTTGCCTATGGGATCTTCCTTTCCGAAATACTTTTCAGCGAGTGAACGGGTAATCACCACCCGGTTAGGCGCATTCAGCACCCGGGAAGCCGTTCCGTGCAACAATTTGAAATCAAACATTTCAAAAAAGGAAGAGTCGGCATGAAGCACATCGGCCTCCATCCCAATCTGATCGCCGTATTTCACAATTCGGGTGGTGCCACTCAACCGTACCCCATCGATCACTTCCGGGAATTGTCTTTTAAATTCCGGGAACACTTTGGTGCTGGTAAAATTGCCCCTGTTTCCCGAATCTCCAATCTTATATTCCATAATCACCCGTACGATGCGGTCGCCCTTGGTATGAAAGCGGTCATAGCTGAGTTCATGCTGAAGATAGAGCGTCAGCAGCAGGCAGCAGGTGAGTCCAACGGCCAGGCCCAGTATATTGATGAGCGCAAACCCCTTATTTCTTAAAAGGTTACGCCAGGCGATTTTGAAATAGTTACGTATCATATTTTTTAGATTTAAGCTATCAGCTTTCAGCTAGCTATTCGCTTCTTAATGCATTTACAGGATTAGAAATGGCGGCTTTTACCGACTGATAGCTGATGGTCAGGGCGGCAATGCACAAGGTGATTAAGGCTGCGGTGAAAAACACCCATCCCGTAAGGGTAATCTTGTACACGAAGTCCTTCAACCAATAATCGGCCGCGAGCCAGGCCAAAGGCACCGCAATCACAATGGCCACCAGGATTAAACGGATAAAGCCCCAGCTGATCAGCGCGTTAATTTCCTTCACACCCGCCCCCAGCACCTTGCGTATGCCGATCTCCTTTATGCGGCTGTTGACCAGATAAGTAGTCAGCGCGAATAAACCGGTAAGGGTAATCAGGACTGCCGTCAGCGCAAAGAAATTGATGATGGTCTGCAGCCGTCGGTACGACGCAAACAGCTTTTCGAAATTGTCGTTAAGGAAAGAATAACGGATCGGAAAATCGGGATCAATTTTTTTCCAACTGGCCTCCACCGCTGCTATTGTGGCAGGTAGATTACTGCTGTTCAGCTTTAACAAGACCGCTCCACCCGACTGATAGAGGCATCCCTTTATATTGTTTATGGTAAAAACTACCGGATCAATCCTGTTCTCAAAACCGGATACGTTAAAATCATTTACTACTCCTACAATCTGTATGGAAGAGCCTTCACAATACGGAAAGCTGATGGTTTTTCCAATGGGATCATCCATCCCTAATTTCCTCATGGCTGACTCATTAATAATAGCTGTCTGGGTATTTTCATCGGCGTAACTGCCGTTAAATAACCTTCCCTTAAGCAGGCCGATATCCAGGGTTTTAAAATAATCTTCGCTCACTTTTACGGAAGCCAGACGGTACTCATTTCCCGCATGTTTAAATGCCCATGTGGTGGTATCGGCATAGAAATCACCGGGTACGGTAGTGGTTT
The DNA here is from genome assembly GCA_040394705.1 of Leadbetterella byssophila. Lineage (GTDB taxonomy): Bacteria > Bacteroidota > Bacteroidia > Cytophagales > Spirosomataceae > Leadbetterella > Leadbetterella byssophila_B. The sequence goes on along the minus strand of JBEBRS010000045.1, from coordinate 4,055 downwards.
TCGAAACGTATTCTACACCGGGTACAGACAGCAGTTCCTGACGTGCCGTTTCAAAGCCCGCTTCCCTTACCTTCTGCATGGTTTGAAGACGCATCACCTGCTCACCCGAGAAGCCTTTGTCGCGGGTCTCCATATAATTCATTTGCTTTTTGATCACCAGGGTGGCGGTTATAAAAAAAACAGCCACTACAAACTGGACCACGATCAGAGAATCGCGAAGTGCCATTCCTTTTCTGCCTGTGGAGTAATTTCCTTTCAGCACTTTTATAACATTGTAGCCGGATAAGAAGATGGCCGGATAGATCCCGGAAATAAGAATAACAACCAAAAGGCTTAAAACCACTTGCAACACAATAGTTTCTGCCCCTATAGCATCCACAAAATCAAGAGAAATACCGAAGGTGGTTTTAAAGTAAGGAAGGACAAGCAGTACCAGAATGCCTGCCAGGCACAGGCTGATCAGACATTGCAAGGCTATTTCGGTAAAAACCTGCACAGCCACCTGCCTTCTTCCCGATCCCAGCACCTTCCTCACGCCAATCTCCTTCGCCCGGCGCATGGACGAAGCAATAGAAAGATTACTGAAATTAATGGCTCCTGCCAGCAAGAGCAATACGGCCAGCAAGAGCAGCACCGACACGGCCGTAAAATTACTTTTGCCGTGTTTAGGAAAATTATGGATATCTTTGACCGCATCGGCAAAGAGACCGTCCTGACCTCCGGTCTTCCGGTATTCTTCAAAAGACTGGTCATCTTTTTTCAGGCGTTCATTATAATAGGCTTCATTGATGCGTTGTTCAAGGGCAGGCACCGCTAACAGCCGGACGGTTTTGACGTAGGTCTGCGCAGACGTATTGGTCCAGTGCAGGTTTCCTTTTTCGTACATACTCCGGTTGACAAAATGTGCCTGAAAATGGGCAGGCGACCGGGGCTGTTCAAAAACGCCCGTCACTTCATTTTCCATCACATTGTGTAACTTAATGAGCTTGCCCATGGCTTCATCGTAGCTTCCGAAGAGTTTATCGGCCAGTTCCGTGCTGATAATTATCGCATTGGGCTTATTGAGTGCCGTACTGGCATCGCCCAAGACCAGGGAGTAAGGGAATACCTTCAGGAAATTCGAGTCGGCCTCCACCCCGTTATTCTGGAATATTTGCTTATTACCGGTGCTGAGCAGTACTTCAAACTCACCGGCCGACTGCATAGCAGTAGCAGCTTCCACCTCGGGCAATGCCTGTTTTAAAAACCCGGCCAGGGGGTTAGGCGTATACCCGTTGATATCGTCGCCTTGCTGTTGCCCGAGCTTATATACCCGCTCTAAAGACGGATCCCAGCGGTCATAGCTTAGCTCAAAATTGAGATAGAGCAGAATAATGATGAAGCCGGCCAGGCCGGTGGCCAGGCCCAGAATGTTGACGGAGGCATATAATTTACTTTTAACGAGGTTCCGCCAGGCGGTTTTGAAATAGTTTCGTATCATATTTTTAGCTTTAAGCTATTAGCTATCAGCTTTCAGATGGCTGACAGCTGATAGCTATTCTGTTCTTAATGACTTCACCGGATTAGCCAGGGCGGCTCTGATGGCCTGCCAACTGACTGTGACAAGGGTAATCAGGAGGGCCAGACCGGCCGCTAATACAAATACCGTCCAACTGATGCTGATTCTGTAATCGTAATTTGCCAGCCACTCGTGGAGATAATACCAGGCGATGGGTACGGCGATCACACACGACAATAACACCAGGAGGATAAATTCTTTAGAGAGCAGTCCCCAAAGACTGGCCACGCTGGCCCCAAGCACTTTGCGTATACCGATTTCTTTGGTACGTTGCTCCGCTACAAAACTGGCCATGCCGAGCAGTCCCAGGCAGGAAATAAATATGGCGAGGACGGCGAAATAGGAAGACAGCTTCCCTACCCGTTCTTCAGCCTGGAATTTGCTCCCGAATTCCTCGTCTACAAACGTATAGGCAAATGGCGCTTCCGGAACATATTTTTTCCAGACTGATTCTACCGCGCTAACCGATTCTGCCGTGCTACGGTTTGGATTGAGGCGAATGACCAGGTTTGACATTTCATTGTATGGCCTGATATGGTATAATGAGGGCCGAACCGGATAAAAAGGGGATTCATGGAGAAGGTCATTGACCACGCCAACGATGGTATATGGGTCGTTATTCCACCGAAGAACTTTGCCTACCGGATCTTCCATTCCAATGAATGCTGCGGCCGATTCATTGATAATAAATGCCGCGGAATCAGTAGCGAATTCCCGGGAAAAGTCGCGACCCGCTTTGATTTTCCATTCCACGGTTTTACCGAAGTCGTATGACACCCCGTTGTTGGGGAAATCTACGGCCAGATCGGGATCTTTCCCTTCCCATTCTATGCCACCATTGGTATTCCAGACGTTGGTGAGCGGACTGTAAGTGGCGGCTACCGATTCAATGGCGCCCGTGGCCATCAGCTCCGCTTTTACCGCATCAAAATGCGCCGCTACCTCTTCCTCTAGGCTGAGGTTAATTACACCCGCCCGGTTATACCCGATGGGCCGGTTTTTGGCGTGTTGGATTTGCTGATATACAATGATGGTTCCGATGACCAGCATGACAGAAACCGTAAACTGCATAACCACGAGTACGCGACGGGGCACACTGGCAAAGCGGCCCGCGCGGAATGTCCCTTTCAGCACTTTTAAAGGTTCAAAAGAAGACAAATAAAGAGCGGGATAGCTTCCGGCCAGCAGACCGGTAATCCACATAAAACCGAAACTTAAGAGCCAGAAGAAAGGGTTAAGCCAGGGAAATTGTATTTTTTTACCCGCTACTTCATTGAAAAGTGGCAGGAGGAGCACCACCAGCACCAATGCCAGCACAAAAGCCAGCAAAACAATCACGTAAGACTCCGCGAAAAAACGGCCGATAAGCTGCCAGCGAAAGGAACCTACCGTTTTGCGTATCCCTACTTCTTTTGCGCGCTTCTCACTTCTGGCGGTAGACAGGTTCATGAAGTTGATACAGGCCAGCAGCAAAACAAATATACCAATCATGCTGAAGAGTTTTACATAGCGTATGTTCCCGCCTGTATTGATACCTTCTTTGAACTCATCGTACAGGTTCCACTTACTCATAGGGTGAAGAAAAACCGCCCATTGAAATTTATGCTGGTCTGCCCCCACATTGTCGAGTTTCGTATTTTTAATCCGGGAAGAAACGGCCTCCAGGTCAGCGTTATCGGCCAGTTGAACAAAAGTCTGGGTAAAGTTACTGCCCCAGGGGTTTGTCATGGTTTTGACCCAGGGGTTCTGAACCAACCAGAGGTCCCAGGGCATCATAATTTTAACTTCCCTGAACGAGGTGTTATCCGGAAGGTCTTCATAGACCCCGGTGACTTTGACATCGTACTGTTTGTCTAATCTGATGATCTTATGGAGGGGATCTTCTTTACCGAAAATAGATTCAGCCGCCGAGGCAGAAAGCAGGATAGAATAAGGGTCTTTCAGGCCATCACGACTTCCTTTCAGCATTTGAAGAGAGAGCATGTCCGGCGCACCGGGTTCAAAAAACATCCCGTCTTTCACCAGGTGCCGGTCTCCTACCGAAAGTAAGTGCGAGTTTTGCCATGAGGCCTGGATCACATGCTTAAAATCACTTCCGTATTTAGCACGAATCTCCGGACCCATCGCCGCCGGGTTAGAAACCTGTGTACTTATTTTGCCATTATAACTGGCATGCTGCATCACCTGCGCTATGCGGTCATAATTGGCGTGGTATTTATTAAATGACAGCTCGTCATGCACCCACAGGCCGATCATCATGGCCACCGCCATACCTACGGCCAGGCCGCCCACGTTGATGGCGCTGTAGCCTTTGCTGCGGGTGAGGCTGCGGAAGGCGATTTTGAAATAGTTCTTAATCATAATATTTAGTTTTTACAGGCAGGGGGCGTTGACATTATAGCCTCATTTGTCAGAACCTAGTTCAGTATATTCTCCGTCACCGTCTGCCCGTCCAGCATCCGGATGATCCGGTGGCTGTACTTGGCGTCATGCTCGC
>JBEBRS010000044.1:0-16587 GCA_040394705.1 Leadbetterella byssophila | reverse complement strand
TTTTTAAATGCTGAGGTATTTCATTAACTGATCAAAACGGTCTTTCTCCACGTTAGTGACGGGTTCGGAACTCTGGTAAGACACTACTTCGTACCCAAACCTGCTAAGGGCGCTGATCACATGACTGATATGGGTAATGTCCAGCTTGATGGCCAGGATCATGTCGTCGCTATTTTCGTCATGTGTAATAAAGAGGCTGATAATTTTGCCCGATTCGTTTTCTATGATCCGGGCTATTTCCCCAAGCGAATAGTCTTTCCCTTTCAGGTTAATTTCCAGCAGTCCCCCGGTTTGATGGAGGGCAAGCTGCCCGATAAAACGTTCATAAATCGCGGTTTTTTCCGCTACGCCCACAAACTCACCTTCGGCATTCATCACGGGAAGAAGCAGAATCTCTGAGGCGGCGGCTTTTCGTACGGCTTCCGTAAGCTGGTCGTTTTCCAGGAGAAAGTGTTCCGCCGGAAGCGGCTGTATGTCTGACAGGAGGTCGTCGATATCGTAATTCATCAGAAGGTCTTCCGAAAAGAAACCTTCGAAAGAACCGTGCATGATGTACGGTAAATGAGTGAGTTTATAATCACTGAAAAGCAAAAGCGCGTCATCCACCGTATCGGATGGCCTTAATACCGGGATATTTGGATTAATGTATGATTTCATCCTGTGTACCGCAACCTTGCCTCTATAACGTGAAACGGTCATTCAATGTGTAAATATGCATCAAATAATATAAAATTCATAACCCTTAGAGGGGATTTTGGGTTAAAAAATCAGTAATCTGCGTTTCACAGTCTTTCACTATTTCTTCCGCTGTTCTGCCGGCGCGCTCCACAGGTGCCAGGGTGGTCCATGACATGGGCGTAAAAGCGCGTAAGGGAAATCCGCCCGCAGGGTTGAACCGGCCCGTATTGCGGATGGCTACAGGTACCACCAGGGCGTCCGGGCATTTTTTTAGCAGGGTGGCCACTCCGCCTATGGCGAAAGGCTTCATCTGCCCCGTTCTTGATCGGGTGCCTTCGGGGAAAATCACGGCGGAAAAATGGTTTTCCTCAATGTGCTTCGCGAAACGGAGAATCTCGGCGATGGCCTGTTTGGGATCGTTCCGGTCAATCAGTGCGGCTTGCCCTACACGCAGGTTATAGGAAATACCGGGAATTCCCTTTGCCAGCTCTTTCTTCGAAACAAACTTGGGCGTATGCTTTCTCAGGAACCAGATGATGCCCGGAATATCAAACATACTCTGGTGATTGGAAATAAAAAGGATGGTTTGTCCTTCAGGAAGTACACTTTTTTGGGAAAATGAAGCCGTAGAACCGGTAAAATACCAGCCTCCTACAATGAAGAGGTTGAAAATTTCAACCGACTTCTGGTGGGCACGCGCCCCGAACAGGCGATACGCCACCACCTGCACCCCGTGAAAAACCACGATCAGGATGCAGAAATAGAGAATGTAAAGGCTTCCCAGGATATAATCGAGGAGTTTTCTCACCGCATTGTTTTTTTGCAAAGTTAGGTCATTCGTGCAATATTTTTCGATCAGACTTTTCAGGTTTTAAGGAAATCTATGTATCTTTCCCTGTATTTTAAACCCCCAAAGTCCCGAACAGCATGGAGCCGTCGAGAATAGAAGTCATGAAACACATCGGAAAGGAAATCGACCAGCTTTCCATGGAATACCTTAACCCTATTGAATCGAACTGGCAGCCTTCTGATTTTTTACCCGATTCTACCCGTGAAGATTTCCGGGATCAGCTGAAAGAATTGCAGGAATCTTGCCGGGAATTGCCTTACGACTACCTGGCCGTGCTGGTGGGAGACTGCATCACCGAGGAGGCGCTGCCTACCTACACTTCCTGGCTCATGACCGTAGAGGGAATCAAACAGGCAGAAGGTCAGAATTCCGGCTGGGTGAAGTGGGTAAGGTGGTGGACGGCCGAAGAAAACCGGCACGGCGATCTCCTGAATAAGTACCTCTACCTTTCAGGAAGGGTAAATATGCGTGAAATGGAAACCTCTACCCAGTGGCTGCTGGCCGACGGCTTCGATATCGGCACAGACGACGACCCCTACCGTAACTTTATTTATACCTCTTTCCAGGAACTCGCTACCAATATTTCCCACCGGAGAACCGCTACCCTGGCCAAAAAATTTGGTAATGCCCACCTCTCCCGGATTTGCGGAAAGATTGCTTCAGACGAAATGCGCCACGCAAGAGCCTATAAAACGTTTATATCCAAATTCCTTGAGGTAGATGCGTCCGGGGTGATGCTGGCATTTGAAGATATGATGCGCAAAAAAATAGTAATGCCGGCTCATTTCCTGAGAGAGACCGGCGAAAAAATAGGGGATGTGTTTTCCCATTTCTCCGATTCGGCCCAGCGCCTCGGGGTATATACCACCATCGATTATATTGAGATCCTGGAAAGCCTCCTGAAAGACTGGAGTATTGACAAGATTACGGAGCTTAATTCCTCCGCGGAAAGGGCCCGTGATTACCTCCTGGCGCTCCCCGACCGCCTGAGGAGAATTGCCGACAGAACCCGCATTCCCCAGCTGGAGTACGAATTTAAGTGGATTTCAAGGTAATGATCAAAGACTTTCTACGTAAACCCTACCTGGCGGTGGCAGCCACCGCTTGCGTTTGTATTCTGCTCTTCTCCCCGTCTTCCGACCTGCCTGAAGAGACCCCTAGGTGGATCAACGATAAAGTAGCGCACGCTACGGTATTTGCCGGACTCGCTTTTCTCTGGATGCAATACGCCCGAAAAGCGACGCGCGTAGCCTGCATGCTGGGCGCTTTCGCTTTTCTGACCGAAGTTATTCAATATCTGCTACCGGCTTCTTTTGCCCGCTCTTTCGACGGAAAGGATATCCTGGCAGACGGAGTAGGGGTGCTGTTGGGACTGCTGGCGAGCCGCCTGTTCGACCGCTTCACCAGGTAGATTGCCCAACGAATGTACTATCAGCCCTGCGCAGTACGCCTCTCAGCTCACAGTTACAGCTCATAGCTCATCTCACCTGTATACTCAGTTCCTTCAGTTGCTCTTCCGTTAATGTAGAAGGAGAATCAATCATGACATCCCGGCCGCTGTTGTTTTTCGGGAAAGCGATGAAGTCGCGGATGGAATCGGCGCCACCGAAGATAGAACACAGGCGGTCAAACCCGAAGGCCAGCCCCGCGTGCGGAGGTGCGCCGTATTCAAAAGCCTCCATCAGGAAACCGAACTGCTTCCTGGCTTCTTCGGGCGTAAATCCGAGAATTTCAAACATTTTGGATTGTAATTCTTTTTGGAAGATTCTTACCGAACCGCCGCCTACTTCGGTGCCGTTGATTACCATGTCATACGCATTGGCCCTTACGCTGCCGGGATCAGTATCCAGGAAAGCCAGGTCTTCCGGCTTTGGTGCCGTAAAGGGATGGTGCATGGCAAACCAGCGCTGCTCTTCTTCCCCGTATTCCAGGAGCGGGAAGTCGAGTACCCACAAGACTTCAAAATGATCAGGCTTTCTCAGGCCCAGGCGACTGCCCATTTCCAGTCGAAGCTCGTTCAGCTGCTTCCGGGCCTTGTCTTTCGGTCCGGAAATAATCAGGATCAGATCTCCGGCCTTTGCTTCAAAGCGATCTGCAATGGATTTCAGGTCTTCTTCCGAGTAAAATTTATCTACCGACGACTTCAGGGAGCCGTCTGCGTTCACCCGGATGTACACCAGTCCTTTGGCCCCGATCTGGGGTCTTTTTACCCATTCGGTCAGCTCATCTATCTGCTTACGGGTGTAATCGGCACATCCCTCCGCATTGATGCCCACTACCAGTTCGGCATCGTCAAAAACCTGGAATCCCTTGTTTTGTACCAGGTCATTCAGCTCCGAAAACCGCATGCCAAAACGGGTGTCGGGTTTGTCGGAACCGTAATATTTCATGGCGTCAGCCCAGGTCATGCGGGGTACTTCCGCCAGGTCTATCCCTTTTACGGTTTTGAAGAGATGACGGATCAGCCCTTCAAACATGTGCAGTACGTCTTCCTGCTGAACAAAAGACATCTCACAGTCGATCTGGGTAAACTCAGGCTGGCGGTCGGCCCTCAGGTCTTCATCCCGGAAGCACTTCACAATCTGGTAGTAACGGTCAAATCCCGACACCATCAGGAGCTGCTTGAAGGTCTGGGGCGACTGGGGCAGGGCATAAAATTCACCGGGATTCATGCGGCTGGGGACCACGAAGTCGCGCGCGCCTTCCGGGGTAGATTTAATCAGTACCGGGGTTTCTACTTCTATAAAATCCTGTCCGTCGAGATACAGGCGGGTCTGCTGGGCCACCTTATGGCGTAAAACCAGGTTTTGCCTTACCGTATTTCTCCGCAGATCGAGGTAACGGAACTTCATTCTCAGTTCATCGCCCCCGTCGGTTTCGTCTTCAATAAGGAAAGGCGGCAGCTTGGCGGGGTTCAGCACCTCCAGGTGGGTGACGCTGATCTCGATTTCGCCGGTGGGTATCTTGTCGTTTTTCGAAAGTCTTTCCTGTACGGTTCCGGTAGCAGAAACCACATATTCCCTCCCTGAATCGCGTACGGTGGAAAGCACTTCAGGCGAAGTTTTTCCTTCTTCAAAAATGAGTTGCGTTATGCCGTAGCGGTCGCGCAGATCCAGCCAGACCATGCCGCCCTTGTCGCGTATTTTCTGGACCCAGCCACAAAGCGTGACGGTTTGATTAACATCTGACAGCCGGAGCTGTCCGCAGGTATGAGTTCTTAACATGGGGGATAACCTATAAAATAAGCCGCAAATTTAAGGAATTCTTCTTTAACCTGTGATTTTAAAATGAAAGCCGTGCGCAAAAAACATTAGAAGACAATGTATTATTTACAGATGATCTTTTAATTAGCAAGGTAATTTTATATTTTTGCAGTCCCATTTTCACCTAAACATTTGGAAGAGATCAGTCTGAACAATTTACCGAAGCATATTGCCGTTATAATGGACGGCAACGGAAGATGGGCGAAGAGCAGAGGCGCTTTGCGTATTTTCGGGCATCAGAACGGCATCAAGGCGGTCCGTGAAACGGTAGAAGCTTGTGCCGAACTGGGAGTAGGATACTTAACATTATATACTTTTTCTACGGAAAACTGGGGGCGCCCCAAGGTAGAAGTAGATGGGATTATGGACCTTTTAGTAAAAACCATTGGTGACGAAGTACCCCGGCTCCATCAGAATAACGTACGGTTAATGTGTATTGGCGACAGAGATGCGCTGCCCGAAACTGCACGGAAAAATATGGAAAAGGGCGAAGAGATCACAAAAAACAATACCGGCCTGGTGTTAAGTATCGCTTTGAGTTATAGCGGTAAGTGGGACATTATCCAGGCTGCAAAAAAAATGGCTGCCGCGGTGAAAGCGGGGGAGATCCGTACCGAAGATATGGATGAAACCCGGTTTAGTCAGCTTCTTTCTACGTATCCGGCTCCGGATGTAGATCTTCTGATCCGTACGGGAGGTGACCACCGGATCAGTAATTATCTTTTATGGCAGTCTGCTTATGCCGAACTTTTATTTTTGGATGTGTTGTGGCCCGACTTCAGGAAAAGTCATTTGCTGGACGCAATAAAAACTTTTCAGACCAGGGACAGGCGTTTCGGTAAAACCCATGATTAATTTTCAGATGACCCGTTATTCAAAACTTTTTTTAATTCTTTTTCTGTCTGGACTTACCCTTACCGCCCGTGCGCAGCGCATCGGTGTGGGGCGCCAGTCTTCCACACCCGGTCAGGCTACGCAACTGGTAGATTACGCGAATCCCAAAGAATACATCATTGGGGGAATAACGGTGACGGGCGTGCAATACCTCGATCAGAATACCCTGATTTCAGTTTCCGGTCTGAACGTGAATGACAAGATCGAAGTACCCGGTGAGCGGATTTCCACCGCCATTAAGCGACTGATGCAACAGGGGCTGTTGGAGGATATAGCCATTAATATTGTGAGTATAGAAGACAATAAGATCTTCCTGGAACTGGCGCTGCGCGAAAGGCCCCGTTTGAATAAGATTGTACTGAATGGCGTGAAAAGCGGGCAAAAGGAAACCATTGAGGAGAAGATCAACACCTACAAAGGGAAGGTGATCACAGAGGCCATGGTGAAGAATATGCAGAATATTGTCAAGCGTCATTTCCTTGACAAAGGTTTCCTGCATACCACCGTACAGGCCCAGCAGGTGAACGATACCATCCGGAGCAGTATGGCCCAGTTGATCTTCAATGTGGAGCGGGGTAAGAAAACCAAGATTGACGAGATTGAGCTGGAAGGCCTCCATGAGATTCCACGCTGGCGTGCGCTTTCCAAAATGAAAGGCACCAAGGAAAGGGCGCCGTTGCGGATTTTTACGCCTTCGAAATTCAGGAAGAAAAAATACGAGGAAGACAAAGAGAAACTGGTAGCATTTCTCAATAAGAACGGTTACCGCAACGCCAATATTGACAAGGATTCCGTATATGTAAAACCCAATGGCAATGTGGGTATCCGGATAGAGCTGACGGAAGGGCAACGTTTTTATTACCGGAACATTACCTGGACAGGCAACTATGTGCGGAATACAGACACCCTGAACCTCATTCTGGGAATAGAAAAAGGGGATGTGTATGATCCGGAAGATCTTCAGAAACGCCTGAGTGGAAAACCTACCGGCGGAGACGTGAGTTCGTATTATCAGGACGACGGCTACCTGTATTTTAATATCGAGCCGGTAGAAACTGCCGTGGTAGGTGATTCCATCGATATTGAACTGCGTATCCGGGAAGGAAAGCAGGCCACGATTTCCAAAATTATCTTGAGTGGAAATACCAAGACCAGTGACCATGTGGTATTCCGGGAGATTCTGACCAAACCAGGACAGAAATTCAGTAGGTCTGACCTCGTGGAGACCGTACAGGGCTTATCCCGGCTGGGCTATTTTGACCCCCAGAAGATAGACCCGCGGCCTGTTCCCCAGAACGACGGTACGGTGAATATCGAATATACGGTGGAAGAAAAATCAAGCGATAATATTGAACTTTCCGGGGGCTATTCGGCCATGCAGGGCATCATTGGAACCTTCGGGGTGGTGTTTAATAACTTCTCCATACGTAAGATCTTTGACTTCAAAGAATACAAACCGCTACCTAAAGGCGACGGACAGAAATTTTCCATACGTCTGCAGGCCAACGGAGGCTTCCAGAATTACTCCCTGTCTTTCTCAGAACCCTGGCTGGGGGGCAAGAAACCCAACTCTTTGTCGGTTTCCCTGTGGCATTCGGTGCAAGACCTGGGTAAAATGTACGAACGTCTTCGGAAGTATTATGAAAATACGGCCTATGGCGACTATTACAGCAGCCTCTACAGCAGCGCGTACTACAACGGATACTTTAAGAATACCGGGGTTTCCCTGTCGTTTGGTAAGCGTCTGAACTGGCCTGACCGGAATTTTAACTTCAGTTCCAGCCTGTCGTACCAGTTCTATGACGTGAAAGACAGTTGGTATCTGCGGGGCTTTAGCAACGGGATGGCGCATGACCTGTCACTGGGCTTTAACCTGTCACGATACAGCCTGAATAATCCCCAGTTTACGACCACGGGATCTAATATCTCATTAAGCGGTACTTTTAACCCGCCATACTCCGCAATGGGCATTGAAACCAAACCGGAACAAATGTTTATTGAAGGACACAAGTGGATGTTTGACCTGAGCTGGTTTACGCCGGTGGTAGGTAAGTTTGTGTTCCATGCCAAAGCCAATATGGGCTTCCTCGGCAGATATAACAGTCGTACTGCTTACAGTCCGTTCGGTCGGTTTGTAATCGGTGGAGCCGGCATGGGGATGCAAAACAGTAACAGTATCGGTATTGAGCTGATCGGCCTCCGGGGATACGAGGAAGGCATCGTGTACGAGCCTACTTATTCGGAGGCGGCGGAAGTACTGGGCCAGACCAGTTACTCGCGCCAGGGAGGCATTATTTACAATAAATATGCCCTTGAACTTCGTTATCCTGTATCACTAAACGCTCAGGCCACCATTTACCTGCTCACTTTTGCGGAAGCGGGAAACAGCTGGGGAAGTTATAAAGATTTTAATCCTTTTAAGATCAGACGTTCAGCCGGGGTAGGCGCAAGGGTATTCATGGCCGCCTTTGGTTTGCTGGGTATTGACTACGGATATGCCTTTGACCCTATTCCCGGGTTACCTAACCAGGGACGGAAGGCCTTTACCTTTAGTATAGGGCAGCAGATCCGGTAACGTTTGTTAAACAGTTGTTAATTAAATAAACCATTGGACAAGAACGGTGTCTTACTGGTGCCAATAGAGAAAGAGCTATGAGCTGTGAGCTATGAGCCTATGGTGATTAATCACCCGAACTCAAAGCTCGAAGCTCAAGGCTCATAGCTTAATAAAAGATATGAGAAGTATAGTACTCTTTTTGCTGGTTTTAACTACTGGGGTTTCCGCCTCGGCGCAGAAGTTCGGGTATATTGACAGTGAATATATTCTGAACAAGATGCCGGAATATAAAAAGGCGGAAGAGGCCATGACAGCGTTGACGGAACAATGGTCACGCGATGTGTCTGCAAAGTACGAAGAAGTGGCCCAGCTGAAGGTAAAATACCAGCAGGAAGAGATCCTGCTGACCCAGGATATGCGCCTGGAACGCCAAAAGGCCATTGCCCAGGCCGAAGAAGATCTTAAAGAGTTGAATAATAGTATTTTTGGCCTGAATGGCTTGTTGTTTCAGAAAAAAAAGGAGATTTTAAAGCCTATTGTAGAAGAAATTTATAAAACCTCCGAAAAAATTGCGAAGAAGCATAAACTTAGTTTTATCTTTGACAAAGCATCCGATCTGAGTATATTTTTTGCAGACCCCAGACATGATTATACGGATTTTATGTTGGAGGAATTGGGTCTGAGTAGTAAATAGTAAACCAATTAAATTAATAGTTTAGAAATGAGAATCAAATTAGTTGTAACTGCGCTGGCACTGTTGGGAAGCTTGACCATGAACGCCCAGACAAGCGTAAAAATCGGTTGGACAAACATCGACCACATCCTGCAGAACCTTCCGGAGTTTAAAGATATACAAACCAAATTGACTACGGAAAGGTCTCAGTATGAGAAGTTGTTTAATGAGAAGTTGGCAGAGGCTCAGAAACTGGGAGAAGATTACCAGAAGAATGCGGCTACGATGTCTGACGTGATCCGTAGAGACAAAGAGAAAGTGCTTCAGAACAAGCAGCAGGAGCTTCAGGAGCTTCAGCAGAATGCAGAAGCGGCACTTCAAACCAAGCAGCAGGAGCTTCTTGCACCGGTAATGGACAAGATTCAAACCGCTATTGACGGGGTGGCGAAAGAGAACGGATATACGTATATCCTGAACTCCGATGCCGGTTACGGTACTACCCCTGTGCTACTGGTGGCTCCGGATTCCGACAATATCACTGAACTGGTATTTAAGAAATTAGGCGTTACGCTGCCTGCCGCTACTGCGGAGAAGTAATTTTGATGGGCCACAAGAGCGTGGGTTTTCACAGGTTTCTGTGGGGATTCACGCTTTTTTTGTTTATCCCGTTTGTGCTTATAACAACACCAGGTCGTTCGTGTGTACCACAATGGTGCTTCTGCCGGCTTCCGGCAGGGCGGAGGCGGAAACCCGCGCTTTCCCTATCCCGATGATCTCTCCTTCTTCGGTAACAATCTCCACCAGCTCTCCCTTGGTAAAGCCTCCTTCGTGTGCTTTGATACCTACTTTCAGTAAACTTTTACGGTTCTGAACGGCCGCGCCCGCTCCACCGTCGATGATAATCTTTCCTACCGATATCCCCCCGCTCGCCAGCCATTTGTTCCGGGCCGGGAGACTCCTGGGCCGCGGCCGAAAAGTAGTGCCGCCCGCACCCTTAAAAGCTTTCAGGATACCGTCGGCTTCTTTCATGCCGAAGATCACCACGCGTATTCCCATCTTATTGGCCAGGTGGGTGAAAGTAAGTTTGGATGCCATGCCGCCCGATCCCAGCGCACTCCCCGATTGGTTCACCAACGACAATACCTGCTCGTCAATCTCCTCTACCTCCGTGAGAAGCGTTCCCTCTTTGTTCAGGAGGCCGCCCGATGCCGTGCATAGCATCATCAGCTTTGCGCCGAAACCGCCCGCAATCAGGGTGGCCAGTTCGTCATTGTCGGAAAATTTCAGCTCCCGGTTACTGACCACGTCATTTTCGTTGGCAATGGGGATAATGCCGTTCCTCCACAGCTCTTCATAGGTTTCCTTCAGCTGAAGAAACTGCCCGCGGTTAGCGAAATGCTGGCGTTCCAGGAGACTCTGGGCTACCGTGATGCCGTAGGCCGAAAAGGCCTTGTCGTACATTTTCAGCAGGAGAGGGTTGCCGATGGCCGCCGCCGCTTTTTTCTGGGCGATCTGCCCTTCGTAATCCCGGATATAATTTTTACCGGCACCTACAGCCCCGGAAGAGACCAGTACCACCCGGTGGGTTTTGTGGAGGTCGGCTACCTGGCGGGCAATGTCTTCCAGGATACGGGTGTCCGGCTCCCCGTTAGGTTGGGTGATCGAGGCGGTGCCGAATTTAATAACAATAAGATCGCGTTTCATATTTTAATCGCAGGGGCGTTGCAGGCCACGCCCATACATATATTTTCAAAAGCCGTTTAACCAGTTACGAAGGTCTGCAATATCTTGTTCAAATTCTACCCTGAAATCTTCGTGAAGGGCATGGAGAAGGACATTCATTTTGTCGGCCCGGGCTAAGCCGTACGTCATAAATTTTTCTTTAAAAACCTGGTCCCGCCAGTTGTTTTTCAGCTCCGGAACGAGGGTCTCCGCTTTCCGGAAAAGATAGATCAGTAGCTCAAGTTCACCTCTTTTGTCTTTGGTTACTTTCGCATGCCGGTTAATCAGGGAGGCGCCTTCCCGCGTGTAGTAAAGCAGATCCTTATAAAGAGAAATCGGGTAATGACTAAAGAGGTACGCAATCCGCTCTTTGATTTCATTCCGGCGAAATACCAGGTCGGATTCCGTGTTTTCAAGGAGCCGGTATTCCAGCTGCTCTGTTAACAGGAGGTCTTTGTTGATCAGGCGGATCAATAACTTGTTCTTTTCCTTCTGGGGAAGGTTCAGTATCGCTTCTTCCAGCTCCGGAGATATTTTCTTCTTAGCCATAAATCATCAGAATACGCCATAGGGCAGACAGAAGGAGAAGGAAGAGCGCGGCCGGTGTCAGCACTTTCCAGCACAGGTACATGAGCTGGTCTACCCTTACCCGGGGGAAACTCCACCGCACCCACATCTGGAGCAGCATGCCCACGTAGGCTTTGGAAAACATCCAGAAAGCACCCCAGAGATACATGCCGATACTTCCCGGAGTACCGGAGGTCCACTCGGCCAGACGCAGTGCCCCGATATTCGGCAGGGGCGTATTCCAGCCCCCGAAAAACAGGATGGCCGCCAGTAGGGAGAGCAGCAGCATCATGCCGTATTCGGCCAGATAGAGAATGGCCCAGCGAAAACCGGAATATTCGGTCTGGAAACCGGCTACGAGTTCCGACTCGGCTTCGGGCAGGTCAAAGGGCGCCCGGTTGGCCTCGGCCAGGGCGGCGATAAAGAAAATAAAAAACACCGGGATAAGTACCGGGCTCCGGAAGATATTCCAGGTCAGGAATCCGCCAACGGCCGTGGTATCTATTCCCAGGGCTTTGATGCCCAAAAGATAGTTACTTTCCGGAGTAAATATGCCCTGGAGCGCGATGATTTCCTGGAGATTCAGGGTGGTGGAAACCAGGCATACACAGAGAATGCTAAGCCCTAGGGGTACTTCAAAGGAAATGATCTGGGCGGCAGAACGCATGGCGCCCAGCAGCGCATACTTGTTGTTCGATGCCCAGCCGGCCAGGAGAATCCCCAGGATATCGAGGGAAATCAGGCCGATGATCAGGAAAAGTCCCGTTTGTACGTTCACCCCCTGCAGGCCACGGCTCACCGGCAGAAAGGCGAATCCGGAAAAGACCGCCGCGAAGATCAGGTAAGGGGCGAGTTTGAACATACGGCGGTCGGCCGCCGAGGGGATCGTGTCTTCTTTCTGCAACAGCTTGACCAGGTCAGCGAAGAGTTGAAACAAGCCCCATTTCCCTACTTCCATAGGTCCTACCCTGTCCTGTATAAACGCCGATACCTTGCGTTCAAGGTAAACGCTCACGATGATGTTTACACCGGCGACCGCCAGGAATATGAACAGGGGCAGGAGCATAGTTTATCAGAAATCGGCGTTTTTAGGTGTTCTTGGGAAAGGAATCACGTCGCGGATGTTGGTCATGCCCGTCACAAAGAGTACCAGGCGCTCAAAGCCGAGTCCGAAGCCCGCATGAGGCGCGGAGCCGAATTTACGGCTTTCCAGGTACCACCAGATATTTTCAGGATCAATACCCACTTCTTTCACGCGGGCCAGCAGTTTGTCGTAATTGTCTTCCCGCTGCGATCCGCCGATGATCTCGCCTATGCCGGGGAAGAGTACGTCCATAGCCCGTACCGTAGGGCCGGGGGCGCCGTTCAGTTCCTCGTCCTGCTTCATGTAGAAGGCTTTGATTTCCTTCGGATAATTCGTCAGGATTACCGGCTTTTTGAAATGTTTTTCCACCAGGTAGCGTTCGTGTTCCGATTGCAGGTCGATGCCCCAGGCCACCTCATACTGGAACTGCTTTTTCTGGGCAGGCTTTGATTTCAGAAGGATATCGATGGCCTCGGTATACGTGAGGCGTTCAAAGTCATTTTCCGCTACAAATTTCAGCTTGTCGATCAGCGAAAGTTCCGAACGTTCGTTTTGAGGCTTTTGTTTTTCTTCTTCCAGGAGGCGGTTTTGGAGAAACTCCAGGTCTTCGCCGCAATGCTCCAGGGCATAGCGAATCACGTATTTAACAAATTCTTCGGCCAGGTTCATGTTATCGGTCAGGTCGAAGAAGGCCACTTCCGGCTCAATCATCCAGAACTCGGCCAGGTGGCGGGAGGTATTGGAGTTTTCGGCCCGGAAAGTCGGTCCGAACGTATAGATACGGGAGAGGGCCAGGGCGCCCAGTTCCCCCTCCAGCTGTCCGGAAACCGTCAGTGAAGTCTCTCTTCCGAAGAAATCCTGGGAGAAATCTACTTCCCCGGTTTCGGTTACGGGCGCTTTGTTCGGAGCAAAAGTACTCACCCGGAACATTTCTCCGGCACCTTCGGCATCCGAAGCCGTAATGACCGGTGTATGAAGGTAGAAGAACCCTTGTTCATGATAAAATTTATGAATGGCGTACGCCAGCGTATGCCGCACACGGAATACGGCACCGAAAACATTGGTGCGGAAACGCAGGTGGGCTTTTTCACGAAGAAATTCCAGGCTGTGTTTTTTGGGTTGGATAGGGAAAGTTTCATCGGCCGGGCCATACACTTCGATCTTCTCGGCCACTACTTCCACGGCCTGGCCCGCGCCGGCAGAAGCCACCAGGGTGCCGGTGACCGCTATGGCCGCGCCGGTCGTCACCAGCTTCAGTATTTCCTCACTTATTTTACCCGATTCGGCTACCGCCTGGATATTCTTTAAAGTCGATCCGTCGTTAATATTGATAAACGCGATATTGGCTTGGCCCCGTTTGGTTTTAACCCACCCTTTTACTACTACCTGCTGCCCTTCCGGCGTCAGTTTAAGAATTTCTTTGATCTGCATACTTCTTTCGGTTAATCCCGCAAAATTAAGTAAATACCGGTACCTATCCCATAGAATGGGAGAGTATTTCAGCCAGCTCCGGCCGGTATGAGGGTGGAGTATGTTTGACATATAGACAAAATTGGAATAAATGCTTGATTTAAAGGAGAGTTTGTTGGAGACGTACATTATTTCGACTAAATTTGCGCGCCCTCACTAAAAAACAACCGACCTATCTGATTTAACCTTGAGCAGACAAACGATACGTACTGTCATTATTTTTGGCGTGATCGCGATTTGCGGGATTATCGGCATTCAGATTTATTGGATGAAGAAAGCCTTTGATCTCTACGAGCAGCAATTCCGTCAAGGGGTAATGATTAGTCTCCGGAATGTAGCACACAAGATATCCCAGTCGCATAACATGTCAGTAATTGATAATCCCGTAGAACAGCTGTCTTCGGATTATTACGTAGTGAACCTGCGTCTCCCCCTCGAACCGTCGATGCTGGAGCCTCTTCTGGTAGAGGAATTTAAACGGAAAAACCTGAATTCGGATTTTGAATACGGGATTTACAACTGCGATAGCGACAAGATTATTTACGGAGGGTTTGTTAACAGCAATTTTGAGACGTCTGAGGTACCGAAAGTGAGTGAACTTCCCAAGACGGATAAATTCCTGAATTACTTTGGAGTAAAATTCCTGGACAAGTCGAGCTACCTCACTTCCAAGCTGGATATCTGGATTGTGTCTTCCGTTATCACGCTTTTTTTTACGGTATTTTTCGGCTACGCCATGTGGGTGATTTTGAGGCAGAAGCGCCTGAGTGAGGTGCAGCGTGATTTTATCAACAACATGACCCATGAGTTTCAGACGCCTATTTCTACGATAAAAATCGCTACGGATGTGCTGGCTACAGACAAGATTATACACCAGCCCGACCGCATGAAAAAGTATGTGGATATCATCCGTTCAGAAAATAACCGCTTGAAAAACCAGGTGGAGGCGGTGCTTTCTACCGCCAAGATTGTGAAAGGAAATATCCAGATTGATCAGCAGTTGCAAGACCTGCACGCTCTGATCTGGGAAGCTACAGAGAGCCTGAGAGTGGATATGGGAGAAAACTTCCATCTTCACCTGGGAGCAAGCAAGACCTCGGTGAAAGCCGACCGCCTGCACCTGATCAATATGCTGCGTAATCTCCTGGATAACGCCTGCAAATATTCCGAGGGAACCCCCGATATTTCGGTGAGAACACTGAACGATGAGCGTTTTATCTATGTGGCGGTAGAAGACAAGGGAATTGGCATAGCCAAAGAGCATCTGGGCAAAATCTTTGATAAATTTTACCGGGTACCTACCGGCAACCTGCATAATGTAAAGGGCTTTGGACTGGGCCTGAATTATGTGTATGAAATGGTGAAACTCCACAAATGGGAGATTGATGTGAACAGTGAAATGGGTGTAGGTACTACCTTTGTGATTAAGATTCCGGTGAGTACCTAAATAACATGGCGAAAATACTATACGTAGAAGACGACCCTAACCTGGGTTTTGTGACCCGAGACAGTCTGGAAGAAGAGGGGTTTGAGATTTTTCATTTTACCGACGGCAAAGAAGCCTGGAAGAGCTTCAAAAAGGAAAGGTTTGATCTGTGCCTCCTGGATGTGATGCTGCCCGAGTTGGACGGCTTCTCTCTCGCAGAAAAGATCCGGGAACAGAATGCCCAGATACCTATTATTTTTCTTTCGGCACGGGTTATGCAGGAAGACCGGATACAGGGACTGAAGGTGGGGGGAGACGATTACATCACCAAGCCCTTTAGCGTGGAAGAGCTGGTATTGAGAATCCGGGTATTTCTACGGAGAAATACAATTTCCGATACCCCGGTGACCCATGATGTATTTTCCTGCGGTACGTATGAGTTCTGTTATTCCCAGCTGACGCTGGAACGCGAGGGGGAAACGCAAAAACTCACTCACCGGGAAGCCGAAGTGCTGAAATATTTCCTGGAAAGAAAAAGCCAGGTGGTCAAAAGGGAGGAGATCCTGATAGCCATTTGGGGGCGCGACGATTATTTCCTGGGCCGTAGCCTTGACGTCTTCCTGACCCGTATCCGCAAAATGCTCTCTAAAGATCCGTCTGTCCGGCTTGAAAATATTCACGGGGTAGGATTTAAGCTGGTGGGATAGGATTATTTTTCGCCTGCGTTAAAATCCAATTAGAATATTGATCTGCAATACCTGCTTCGTTGCATGCTTAATTTGAATACCGTACTTTCGTGACAATAAAAATCGAAAATGTATGGAAATAGCACAGATATTTAAGAACAATGAAAAGTGGATTGAACGGCGTTTACAGGAAGACAAACAGTATTTTGATAAGCTGGTAGAAGGCCAGGATCCCAAGTATTTGTATATCGGGTGTTCTGACAGCCGGGTGTCTGCCGAAGCCGTCATGGGGGCAAAGCCGGGAGAGATCTTTGTACACCGAAACATCGCTAATCTTGCTCCCAATAATGACCTGAACATCCTGTCGGTGGTAGTATACGCTGTCAAACACCTCAATGTCAAGCACATCATTGTGTGCGGCCATTATAACTGCGGGGGCATCAAGGCGGCTATGCAGCCGGAGGACCTCGGAATTCTGAATCCCTGGTTGAGAAATATCCGCGATGTTGTGCGCCTGCATCAGAAGGAGCTGGAAGCCATAGAATCGGAGGAGGAGCGTTACCGCAGGCTGGTAGAACTCAATGTAAGGGAGCAATGCTTCAATATTGTGAAGATGAAAGAAGTGCAAAGAGCCATACTTGACCGGGGCCTCAGAGTGCACGGCTGGGTTTTTGATATCGCTACCGGCCGCCTGATTGATCAGAAAATAGATTTCCA
>JBEBRS010000043.1:0-16625 GCA_040394705.1 Leadbetterella byssophila | reverse complement strand
CGATTGAGAGTCACTACTTCCTGTACCGCTTATAAATCTCCATCACCTTCTCCTTCGGCAAGGCTCCCACCGTTCCGGAGGCTCCTTTCATGGTTTCTGCCGTAAAAAGGGAGTTTAAGAGGGCTTCTTCGGTAGCTTCAATGACGGCCAGGAAGAGGGGAGATATGTCATCGTTTCGTAATTCGGATACTTCGTATTTGGAGGAGGCGGTGGAATGAGCTACGCGCAGCCCGGTAGCCGTAGAAAACGCGATGACGTAGTCGCCGCTACCGTTAGAGGCAATGCCACCGGTTTTGGCGAGGCCCAGCATGGCCCGTTTGGCCAGGCGTTCGAGATTGCGGGAGGTGAGGGGGGCATCGGTGGCCACCACCATCATGCAGGAGCCGTCGGCCGGGTCATTCAGCTGATCGTGTAGGAAGTGCTTGCCGAGCTCCTGCCCAATCGGAACACCATTTACCTGCAAAACCCCGCCGTAGTTGCTCTGTACCAGCACCCCTACCGTGTACCCGCCCGATTTTGGGGGAATCACCCGGGAAGCGGTGCCGATTCCGCCCTTCCAGCCAAAACAAACCGTTCCGGTTCCTGCCCCGGTATTTCCTTCCTGCACCGGGCCGTCTTGGGCGGCAGCGATGGCCTCCAGCACATCGGCACGGGTCACGGCCCGCGCCGCGATATCATTCAGATAGCCGTCATTGGTTTCGCCTACGACAAAATTGACCGACTTTACCCGCTCATTTCCTTTTTGAGATAGGGTATAATCGATGAGCGCCTCGGCCGCCACCGGCACAGACATGGTATTGGTGAGTATGACGGGTGTTTCGAGGTTCCCCAACTCCTGCACCTGGCTGATACCAGTCAGTTTGCCGAAACCGTTCCCGATGTAAATGGCGGCAGGTACTTTTTCCTGGAAAATATTTCCGGAATGGGGAAGGATAGCCGTGACGCCGGTGCGGGTATTGTCTCCCTGAATCAAGGTTTTATGCCCTACTTTTACCCCCGGCACATCGGTAAGGGCATTGTACTTGCCGGGAGGCAATACACCTACTGTAATGCCGCGGTCCCGAACCCGCTGAGCCGTAAGAAAGAGGGGTAAAAACAGAAGAATAAGGATACGCAGAAAAGTCATAGCCGTTCAATGTCAAAAAGAGGGGAAAGATAAGCAACGTATTTTCAACATCCTACTTGGGGCAGTGCTTAAAATCGCTTATTTTCGTGCCAAATCAATCTTGAATATGAAACTGAAATTATTAGCCGTATCATTACTTCTGGGCGTTAACGCCTTTGCACAAAGCAGTTGGCAGGTGGTACCGGGAAAACTCACTACGCCCTGGGCCGCCCAGGTCAATCCGGCTCAACCCCTGAATGAATATCCTCGTCCTCAGCTGGTGCGGGAGGGGTGGCAGAATCTGAACGGACTGTGGGAATACGCCATTGTGCCGGTAAGTGCCAGTCCGCAAGCATACGAGGGGAAAATTCTGGTACCCTACGCCGTGGAATCGGTGCTGTCAGGGGTAGGCCGCCGCGTAGGGAAAGACAGCACCCTGTGGTATAAAACGTCTGTGGATATCGATAAGCAGATCCGTAGCAAAGAAGTGATTCTGCATTTTGGTGCCGTGGACTGGAAAACCGAAGTTTTTGTGAACGGGCAAAGTGCAGGTACTCATGAAGGAGGGTATGATCCCTTTTCTTTTGTGATTACTCCTTTCCTCAAAAAGGGAACAAAACAGGAAATTGTGATCTCGGTGTGGGACCCCACCAATGACGGTCCCCAGCCCAACGGCAAACAGGTCAATAATCCCCACGGCATCTGGTACACCCCGGTGAGCGGCATCTGGCAGACGGTATGGTTGGAAGGTGTTTCGCAGACGCACATTACAGCAACAAAGCACACTCCGGACGTGGATAAGAAAACGGTTTCGATACAGGCTACGGTGGCCGCAGCAGCGGCCGGGGATAAGCTGAAAATAGAGGCCTGGGACGGCCCCGCAAAAATAGCAGAACAGGAGGTAGCCCCCGGTGTGGCGGCTCAACTTGCGATACCGCAACCCAAACTATGGTCGCCCGATAGTCCTTTCTTGTATGACCTGAAAATCTCGCTCATCCGAAATGGAAAAGTGCTGGATGAGGTGAAGTCTTATTTTGCCATGCGCAAGATTTCCATGAAGGCCGGCGCAGACGGAATCCAACGGATGTTGCTGAATGATGAATTCCTGTTTCATTACGGCCCATTGGATCAGGGCTGGTGGCCCGACGGCCTCTATACGGCGCCTACCGACGAGGCCCTGAAGTTTGATGTGGTGAAAACCAAAGAGATGGGCTTCAATATGATCCGGAAGCACATCAAAGTAGAACCGGCTCGCTGGTATTACCATTGTGACCGCGAAGGGGTTCTGGTGTGGCAGGATATGCCCAGCGGTGATTTGGGTGGCAATGCCTGGGACATGCGCCTGGGGAATATTACCGGGCGGAAGCTGGAGAAAGACAGGAGCGCAGCGTCTGAAAATATGTACAGGAAAGAATGGAAGGCCATTATGGATGCCCTGCATAACTTCCCCTCTATTGTGGTTTGGGTGCCGTTTAATGAAGCCTGGGGGCAGTTTAAGACGAAAGATATCACCGAATGGACCCGGAAATATGATCCGAGCCGGCTGGTCAACAGCGCCAGCGGCGGGAACTTCTATCCGGTGGGCGACATCCTGGATATTCATCATTATCCTGAACCGCAAATGCCGGATCCTCAGTATTTCGGGAAAGATCAGGTGCTGGTGCTGGGCGAGTTTGGTGGGTTAGGATTGCCCCTGGAAGGACATACCTGGCAGGATAAAAACAATTGGGGGTACCAGAGTTTTAAAAACAAGGAAGACCTGAAGAAAAGGTATGCGGAATTTACGGAATCGCTGAAAACGTTGATTAAAAATGGACTTTCGGCCGCGGTATATACCCAGACTACGGATGTGGAGATAGAGACCAACGGACTGATGACGTATGACCGCAAGGTGATCAAAATACCGGAAGCCGAGCTGAAGGCCATGCATGCAGAACTGTATAAAGTGAAATAGCCGCTGAACAATGCCCGGCCGCCGTTTATGTAAGTTTTCGTAAAAAGCTGGCTTTTGCATTGTATTTTTAAATAAAAGAACAATGAAAAAGTACGAGTATAAAATATTCAAAACGAAGCCCGAGGGTTTCTGGGGTACCAAAGTAGAGTCAAATAAGCTCGAAACAGAGATCAACAAGTTGGGCTCGGAAGGCTGGGAGCTCGTCTCGACCATGGATACCAACACCGGCTACGGAGCCACTCAGGAAATAATTCTTTTCTTTAAGCGGGAGAGTCGCTTTTAAGCGGGGATTGTCACGGGGCCGTATTAAGAGCGGCCCCGTTTCGGTTTATCTTAAATTGAATGTAAGTCTCCTTCCCGGCTCATCAAAAAAGAATTCGCCATTATCATATTTCAATTCACCTGAAACAAAGGTTTTGACAATGGTGGAGCCGAACGTTTTGCCTATGAAAGGCGACCAGCTGCACTTATACTGTAATGACTCTTTAGAAACTTCAAAAGGTTTCTGAAGGTCTACCAGAACTAGATCTGCCCAATACCCTTCCCGGATATATCCGCGTTCTCTCACCCGGAAGCAATCTGCCGGCGCGTGCGCCATTTTCTCTACCACTTTTTCCAGGCTGATTTTCCCTTGCAGGTAAAAATCCAGCATGATTTGCAGGCTATGCTGTACCAGAGGTACGCCGGAAGGGGCAGACCAGTAATCGGTGTTTTTTTCTTCCCAGGTGTGGGGCGCATGGTCAGTGGCCACAATATCCAGGCGGTCGTTTATGAGACCCTGCAGCAGTAGATCACGGTGATCATGTTTAATGGCCGGGTTGCATTTGATCTGATTGCCAAACTCGCGGTAATCTTCGGCATCAAAGTAGAGATGATGCACACATACTTCTGACGTGATCTTTTTTTGGCTCAGGGGGAGGGAGTTATCGAAAAGCTCCAGTTCTTCTCCTGTAGAAATATGGAGAATATGAAGTCTGGTGCCGTTTTTCTTCGCCAGTTCAACTGCAAAAGAAGAAGATTTGTAGCAGGCCTCTTCATTCCGGATCAGGGCGTGAATATCATAAGGCGGAGTTTTGCCTTCATACAGGCTTTTATAATGGGCCAGGTTCGCTTTTACGGTAGCTTCGTCTTCGCAATGCGTAGCAATAAGCCCTTCAAAATTGCTAAAAAAGCGGTTCAGAGTTTCTTCGTTGTCTACCAGCATATTGCCCGTGGAGCTACCCATAAAAAGTTTCAGTCCGCAGACCTTGGCCAGGTCGGTTTTCATGGCCTCCTCATAGTTGTCATTAGAGCCGCCCATGAAAAACGAGTAGTTGGTCCAGGACTGCTTTTCCGCTATTGCGTACTTTTGTTCCAATAGGTCCTGGGTGAGGGTATTGGGTACGGTATTGGGCATTTCCATGAAACTGGTGGTTCCGCCGGCCAGGGCGGCTTTTGATTCCGTAGCAATAGTACCCTTGTGCGTAAGGCCAGGTTCTCGGAAATGCACCTGGTCGTCAATTACACCCGGTAGCAGGTAGAGTCCTTCGGCATCAATTTCGCGGTGATTGGTGAGCTTATCCATCACCGGAGCTATTTTCTCAATCCGTCCGCTTTGAATCAGCACATCCTGGTGCTGAATACTTCCTTCATTGACAATAGCGGCGTTCCTGATAATGTAATTTTTCATTCGTATTGATTTTTAGCTATCAGCTATTGGCTTTCAGTTTTCAGCCGGGTGGCGTTTCGCTCGTGTGCCGGTCTTCTGACACATCGACCTGCTAATAGCTGATAGCTGACTGCTGATAGCTCTTTTACGCTACTTTCTTTTGCTCCTCTTTGGCTATGGTGATCAGCCAGAGGTATTCCGCATATTTAAGACACTGTTTGTAATAATTTCTAGCCGACGGCTTATCGCCCTCCTGGGTAGCAATTCTTGCGAGGCCAAGATAGGCAAATGCCACGTATTCTTTGGTGTAACGGTCGTTAAATTTTACTTTCAGGGCCCTTTGGTATGCGGCTTTGGCCCCGGTTAAGTCGCGGTGCCGGTGTTCTTTCAGGTACCCGTCAAACATGTGATAGGAGAGGCTGGCCACCGTATTGGTATTGCCTTTCAGACCGGCGTTCAGGGCTTCTGCCTCTTCGTATTTCAAGTTCAGGAGAAGAGACTCGATCTGGGCTATCCGGAAGATGTAATTGCGGGGATAATCTTTGTACATTTCGGAAGAGAAGTACAGGGCTTTCCCGAAATTTGCTTCGTATTTGATGTAGATATCACGGAGGTACATGGCGGCTTCCGTACGACTGAAAACGGAGTTTCGAAAAGATTTTTCCAGCTCAGCCAGTCCCTGGGCCTTATTCCCCGAGTCAAAAAATACCATGATGGGCTTTACAATGGGCTTGGTTTCGGGGTATCTTTCCCGGTAATAGTTGTAGAGGCCGTTGGCAAAGAGGAACTCGGCGTTCGTGTTTTTGTATTTTTTCCCCTCTTTAAAGTATTTTAGTGCCTTGCGGGCCTCCTGGGTGGCGTTCATAAAACTCCCTTTGTAATTTTCGGCAAGGGCCAGAAAGCCATGGCCTGCCAGCAGAAAGAAGGTGCATTCCATCTTATAGGCGGGTTTTTCATAGTAGCGGTGGCTGGCCTCCACGCATTTGTTCAGTTCGGCCAGGTACGTATTCAGGGCGGAGGCATGCTGATCAATGGGAATGTTTTTCCACTGGATCTGGAGGGCGTTCAGCAAAAACCGCACGGGGTGATCGGCGTATTTTGCCTTCACGGGAGCGAACTCGGCTTCGGCCTGGGCGTGCTGGAGGTTATAGAGATGGTCCAGTCCTTTCAGTACCTGTGCCGTGCTTTGTTTATCTTCTAAAAACTGTGCGTAGCCCGATAAGACAGGCAGGTGCAAGAGGGAAACCAGGAATATTTTTTTCCACATGATCATTTTTTTATGGCCCGGATTACCTCCCGTTTATGGGGTGGGCCGGGATGCTTTTCCACTTCAAATCCGGCCGACCGGAGATTCCTCTGTACCGAACTTTTGGAGCAGTATGTAGTAATAACCCCGCCAGGGAGCATCGTGTTCCCTACTTTCCGGAATATATCGGCCGACCACAGCTCGGGCTGTGCCTCCGGCGAAAACGCGTCAAAATAGACCAGGTTAAACCGGGAAGCGCTCTGGAAATCTTCCAGCTTCAGGCGTTTCTTTAAAACGACGCACCCCGGGGAAATGGTGTGGGGTACCTCCCAGGAAAGTTCGTGAAGCGGCAGGAGATCCGGTGGAAGTAAACGGTATTCATCGGGTGGGAGAGGGTAGGCCTCCAGGCCGGTATATGCAATCTCCTTCCCGGTTTCTGATGCCCTTCGGAGGGTCAGTAGGGCGTTTAGTCCCGTTCCGAAACCCACTTCCAGGATATCCAGGCGACTGAAAAGGGCCGCGGCGTAGTCATAGCCCAACTCCAGGAATACCCGTTCTGATTCCGTCTTCGCTCCGTGTACCGAGTGATAGGTCTGGCCGAACTTTTCCGAGAAGAAAGTGGCGGAGCCGTCTGATGTTTTCCGAATCCCCAAAATCGCTTTAGATTGTTCGGCAAAGATACAAATAAAGACGTGCCTGAAACTGAAAGCGGTAAGGGATTGTTTTAAGTGGAAAACATCGAATAATTGCAATCTGAAATTACCAAGCTGCCTTTTGAGCAGGTGGCGCATTTTCCGAAACTGTTCCTGGATTACGTGAACCGGAAAGAGGAAGTGAAACCATTTTATGGCCAGTTCCCGACTTTGGAGGGGTTTGAGGCCCAAATAAAGGAGAAGAAATTCGCTCACCGTGCCGTGCTTACTGAGGCATTGAAAAGACAATACGCCGGCATGGAGTGCCCGGCGGGGGTAGAGTTGCTTTCCCGGGAAAATACATTTACCGTCACCACCGGTCACCAGCTGAATATCTTTACCGGCCCACTGTATGTCATTTATAAGATTGTCAGTACCATTAACCTTTCCCGGCAGCTGCAAAAGGCCTTCCCGGCGTATAATTTCGTGCCGGTCTACTGGATGGCTACTGAAGACCACGACTTTGAAGAGATTGCGTCTTTTCACCTTTTCGGACAAAAATATACCTGGGAAACGGACCAGAAAGGAGCCGTGGGAGATATGAACCCGGAGGGTGTCCTGAAGATTTTTGAGGAGCTGAAAGATAAGCCCGAGGTTTTCCTGAAATCGTATTCGGAAAACACCACACTGGCGGGTGCGGTACGTCAATACATGCATGCGCTTTTTGGGGAATACGGGCTGGTCTGTGTAGACGGAGACGACCCCGAACTGAAGAAATTGTTCACGCCGGTGGTGCTGGATGAATTCGAGAACGGATCGGTGAAGGCGGCTCTGGATAAAAATGCGGAGGAGCAGGAAAAGCTGGGCTATAAGCCCCAGATTCACGCCCGGGAAATCAACCTGTTCTATAAAGATAAGGGGCTGAGGGAGCGAATAGAGTTTCGTGACGGTCACTATAGGGTAGTGGATACCGACCTGCAATTTTCACCGGAAGAAATCGGGAAACTGGCCTCAGAACACCCGGAGAAGATCAGTCCGAATGTGGCGCTCCGCCCGCTCTACCAGGAAATCATTCTTCCGAACCTGGCTTATCTGGGCGGACCCTCGGAGCTGGCCTATTGGTTGCAGCTCAAAGGGGTATTTGCACATTACGATGTGACGTTTCCTGTCCTCCTGCCCCGTAATCTGGCCCTGGTGGTGAATGGTGGATTAAAAAAGAGGATGGATAAGCTCGGTGTCAGCATTGAAGAACTCTACCTGGATGAGGCGGCGCTGAAGAAGTCGTTTGTAGAGAAAAATTCAGAAAACAGCCTGAGCCTGAAAAAGGAAGAAGAGGGGATCGCAGAGGTTTTCACGCAGATAGTGGCGAAAGCCCTGGAGGTAGACCCCACCCTGGAAGGGGCCATTGAAGCCGAAAAAACCAAAATACTGAAAGGGCTGAATAACCTGGAGGCTAGGATCAAAAAGGCCGAGGAGCGCAAATTTGAGACGTCTATCCAGCAATTGCTGGGCTTAAAAGAGAAACTGTTTCCCGGAGGTAGTCAGCAGGAACGGAAAGACAATTTCCTGAATTTCTACCTGAATGACCCGGCCTTTATAGAGAAGCTTTTCGTGGCTTTTGATCCGCTGGATCTGCGGTTCAATGTGGTGTATATATAGGTGAACTGACCCAATTTAGCCGGAATGGGTCAGTAAGCTCGGTGAATTCTGTGGTTATGAATTTAAATGGAGTGAAACGAAGCAACCCAAAGTTCCGGTAGCTTTTGCCAATGCCTATCCTGATGCCGGTTTTGAAGTAATAAACCGCCAGAATTATCTGGATTTTGTCACTTGAAAAACCTTATATATTCTTTCCGAGTTCCCAATATTGTGATGACAGATGGTTTCATAATTGGTTTTTAAAATACCCTATTTGAACAGAGTGCTATTTTATAGCAAAGGACGAAATAGTTTTACAATTATTTTATGCATTTTCTATGCAATTTTCTGTCGCATAATTGTGTGTTTTTCTTGAAAACAAGGGATGAGGAGATAAATAATAAGGTTCTCCAGATATTTATAATCATCCAAGAAATAAAAAGAAATGTACCTTATACAGGTTTTAGAGACCGTTTGAGCCTGACGAAGTCGGCGAAAGAGGTTATTCTAAAACCTATGTTTTTTTGCCTACTTTTTTTCAAAAAAAGTAGGTTACTAAAAGAAAGACAAACAAGTTTTTCTCCTATTATATAACGTTATTTTCCATAAATTCCTTTAATTTGCCTGGAAACTTGGGAGTATGAACAGACGACAGGCGATAAGTCTAGGTGCAGCAGCGGCAGTGGCCATTCCGGCGGGATTGGTTTGGTGGAATAAATCGAAGATCGGAGCCTCAACCTTATTTAATGAAAATCGGCAGGCCATTTTATCGGCCGCGGTAGAAGCGATTGTTCCGGAGACCGGTACCCCAGGGGCAAAGTCGCTCGGCGTAGACCATTTTGTGGCAAAAGTAGTGGCGGACTGCCTCGAATCCGAGAAGCAGACGCTCTTCAGCAATAGCCTGGTGGAGTTGGATAAAGCCGCTAAAAAGCAATTTTCCAAAGCTTTTAAATTGCTTTCTGTCCCCGAACGGATCGACGTGCTGAAATCTTACCCGGAAGAAGACGGGTTTGTGGGGATGTTGAAAGGACTGACCGTGCGAGGTTACAATACTTCCGAATACGTGATGACGAACATACAACAATTTGAATTCATTCCCGGCCGCTACATTGGCTGTGTAGACCTTAACCAAGAAAATAGTAATGCCTAATTTTAATATTGACTCGGTAAAAGACCGGACGTTTGATGCCATTGTGATTGGTTCAGGGATCAGCGGCGGCTGGGCGGCCAAAGAGCTTTGCGAAAAAGGATTGAAAACCCTGGTGCTGGAAAGAGGGCGTGAAGTGAAGCACATTACCGATTATCCCACTACCAACATGCTGCCCTGGGAGTTTGAACACCGGAACCAGCTGACCCGGGAAGTAAAGGAAGCCAATCCCATTGCCAGTCGATGCTACGCCTTTTACGAAGGTACCGAACATTTTTTTGTGAAAGACGATGAGCATCCGTATATCCAGGAAAAGCCGTTCGACTGGCTGCGGGGCTACCAGACAGGAGGGAAATCGTTGCTGTGGGCCCGCCAGACCCAGCGCTGGTCGGACTTTGATTTTGAAGGGCCCGCCCGCGACGGTTTCGCCGTAGACTGGCCCATACGTTACGCCGACATCGCGCCGTGGTACAGCTACGTGGAACGTTTTGCCGGTATCTCGGGAAACAAAGACGGACTGGATATCTTGCCCGACGGCGACTTCCTGCCGGCACACGAGATGAATTGTGTGGAATCTTTCTTTCAACAGCAGGTAAAAAAACATTACAAAGACCGCCACATCATACAGGGCCGTTGCGCCCACCTGACCGATAACCGCCAGATTTACCTCGATCAGAACCGGTCGAAATGCATGCACCGCACCATCTGCGAGCGCGGCTGCCCCTACGGCGGATATTTCAGCAGCAACTCGTCTACCCTACCCGCGGCGGAACGAACCGGGAACATGACCCTCAGACCGCATTCCGTAGTACATTCTATAATCTACGATGAAAGCCGGGGTCAGGCCAGCGGAGTGAAAATAATAGACGCCAATACCAAAGAAGAGATCGATTTCTTCGCCAAAGTGATTTTCCTGAATGCAGCTGCCCTGAATTCGAACCTGATTTTGCTGAACAGCACATCTTCCCGCTTCCCGAACGGACTGGGGAACGACAGCGGCCTCCTGGGCAAATACGTGGCGTTTCATAATTATAACCGCACCATCTCCGCGGAGTACGAGGGGTATCTCGATAAAACCACAGAGGGCAGAAGACCGAACTCGCCCTATGTGCCCCGCTTCCGGAACGTGGAAAAACAGGAAACCGACTTCCTACGAGGCTACGCGGCCGGTTTCCAGGCTTCACGTAACCCCTACTACAGCGGAGAAGGCTGGGGAGAGGACTTGAAAAACGGGTTGAACACCCGCAAATACAACGATTATTGGTCGGTGGGCTCCCACATGATGGGCGAAACCATTCCCAAGGAAAGCAATTACGTAGCCTTAGACGCAGTACAGAAAGATGCGTGGGGGATTCCCCTGCTCCGGATTTCCATAGATTACGACGAGAACGATAAAAAGATGGAGCAGGACTATATGGACCAGTTTTCCGAAATGTTTGAAAAAGCGGGCTTCAAAAACATCCGGACCCGCGAATCCGGGCGTAACCCCGGGAACGACATTCACGAGATGGGCGGCGTACGTATGGGCCATGACCCCAAGACCTCCCTGCTCGATAAATGGCATGCCCTGCACCAATGCCAGAACGTTTTTGTGACTGACGGCGCCTGCATGACATCTACTTCCACCCAGAATCCGTCTCTGACCTATATGGCTTTTGCGGCGCGGGCGGTAGATTATGCCGTGAAACAATTGAAGAAAGGAGAACTGGGGTAGGGTCACTTCCGGAAGCCGGAACTGCCGCACCCGGAACTACTATCGCTCCTTCCGGGTTTAATTTGTACTATGGAAAACGCCGCTATTTTCATTGACGTACTCCTGCCCGTACCTATACCGCGGTATTTTACCTACCGCCTGCCGCGAGAGCTTGCCCCCCAGGTGAAAGTGGGTGCAAGGGTGGTGGTGGAATTTGGGAAGTCGCGGGTGATGACGGCACTGGTCGTCAGGCGCCACGATACCCCCCCGGAGAAATACCAGGCCAAATACATTCAGGAGTTGTTGGATACTGAGCCGGTCGTCACGCGGGAGCAGCTCTGGCTGTTTGAGTGGGTGGCCGAATATTACATGTGCACGGCCGGTGAGGTGCTTAACGTGGCCTTACCCTCCGGATTGAAAATCAGTTCCCAGTCCAAAATTCAATACAACCCCGATTTTAATCACCACGAGCTGCTGAATGAGCTGGAGAAATCGTTTCTGGATGTCCTGATCCGGGAAGACTCCCTCACCTACGAAGAAGCGGCCCGGCTGATCGGTGAAAATGACCTGGCCAAATTTATCAAGGGGCTGGTCTCCCGCCATGCCGTAGTGCTCTTTGAAGAGGTCAGCGAAAGGTATAAGCCCAAGCGGGTTAAAATGCTTCGCCTGGCCGAAGAGTTTGAATCTGACGAACAGGTATTGGGTTTGATCGAAAGCCTGTCGAAAGCCCGGAAGCAACAGGAGGCCGTACTAAAATACCTCAGTTATATTCCCATAGAAGAACTTCCTTTCAGAAATAAGGAAGGAGTAGAAAAAAAAGAGTTAAAAGATCAGGGAATTTCAGAAGCGGCCCTGAACAGCTTGCTCGACAAGGGCGTTTTGGAACAGTTTGAGGTGAAGGTTTCGCGGTTTGGCAAGGAAGGTCCGGAGGCCGGGGCGGAGATATCGCTTTCCACGGCCCAGGAGCGGGCGGCAGAAGAGATTATGGCGCATTTTGCCGGCAAAGAAGTGGTGCTGTTTCACGGTATCACGGGCAGCGGCAAAACCGAAGTCTATATTGATATCATCCAAAAAGCCCTGGACTCAGGTACCCAGGTACTGTTCCTTCTTCCTGAAATCGCTCTGACCACCCAGATCGTTCGCCGCCTCAAACGGGTGTTCGGCGATATCATGGGCGTATACCATTCCAAATTTTCCGATAACGAAAGGGTGGAAGTATGGAGGGGCGTGCTGGAAAAGAGATTTTCCTTTGTAGTAGGTGTGCGGTCTTCCGTTTTCCTGCCCTTTTCTAACCTGGGCCTGATTATTGTTGACGAAGAACACGAGGCCTCCTACAAGCAGTTTGACCCGGCTCCCCGGTATCACGCCCGCGACGTGGCCATCATGCTCGCCCAAAAGACCCGCTCGAAAGTATTGCTGGGCTCGGCCACGCCTTCCATTGAATCGTATTACCAGGCCCAAAACGGCAAATACGGATTGGTTTCCCTGTCTGAGCGCTTCGGTGATGCCCAACTGCCGGAAATCCACCTGGTGAACCTGAGAGTAGAGCGCGAAAACAAGACCCTGGAAAAGGAGTTCAGCTCGGTATTGCGGGAAGGCATCCGCGAAAACCTGGAAAACAAAAAACAAAGCATTGTTTTCCTGAACCGGCGCGGGTACGCACCCTACATCAACTGCCCGGAGTGCAACTGGATCCCCCATTGCAACCAGTGCTCCGTGACTCTGACCCACCACCTGCGTGAAAAAACCATGGTATGCCATTACTGCGGTTACTCCGAACCCGTACCGCAGGGATGTCCCGCCTGCGGATCACCCCGCATGCGCTCCGTAGGCGTGGGTACCGAGCGGATAGAAGATGACCTCCAGGAGTTTTTTCCGGAGGCTCGCATCCTGAGAATGGACCTCGATACCACCCGCACCAAGAACGCGTATGAACAGATCATAGGTGAATTTGAGGCGGGCGATGTAGACATCCTGGTGGGCACTCAGATGGTCTCCAAAGGACTGGATTTTGACCGGGTGAACCTCGTAGGCGTATTTAATGCCGATAAAATGATTCATTTTCCGGATTTCCGGGCCGCAGAAAGGGCCTTTCAGCTCATTACCCAGGTCAGTGGCCGCGCAGGCCGCCGCGAAGAAAAAGGCCGCGTGCTGGTGCAGACCCATAATCCGGACAACTGCGTTTTGCAGTATGTGCTGGCCAACGACTACACCGGCTTCTACGAAACCGAGCTGAAGGAAAGAGAAGGGTACAACTATCCGCCCTTCTCCAGGATCATCGAAATTACCGTCAAAGATACCGATCAGGTACTGGCGCACCAGGCCGCCGAAAGACTGGCCACTACCCTTAAAAGTTTCCTCGGCGCACAGCGGGTGATGGGTCCGGAGAGGGCATTGGTAGAGCGGATCCGCAATAAATTCCTGTTTGTGATCTGGTTAAAACTCGAAAAAGACAAGATGAATATTCAGGCTACCAAACAGTATCTTCAAAAAGAAATTGTAAATTTGATTACCGATAAAAAATTCAAATCCGTACAAGTGGTGGTGAATGTAGACGCGATTTAAGAATTAAACTACACGAAAACAATACGATTATGAGCTTGAAAACATCAATTTCCGACTTTTTGAAAATAGACGAACTGAAAGACAACCTGCTGAAACTCGCAGAGTCTAAATTTGAACTAAAAAAGCTGGAACTGCTGGCCAAAGTAGAAAAATTACTGGCCAAGGTGGTCATGAACGTATTGATCGCCATTTTCGTGTTTATCATTTTTTTGCTGGTGAATATACTGATCGCTGCCCTGATAAATCATTATACCCAAAGTTACTGGATAGGCTATGCCTGTATTACAGCCTTATACAGCATTTTGTTTGGCGTGTTCCATTTCTGTAAGGGAAGTGTCTCCAGACGGATAGAAGCCCTGATTGCGGATATGATTGTAGAAGAAAAATTTTAGATACTATGGACCGTAGAAGCCTGTTGAAATATACCTCCCTGGGCATTGCCGCTTTCGGGTGGAGCAGAGATTTGTTTGCCGCCGAGGTTTTGCCCGCCAATCCGGCGGCCGATATCATTAAATTAAGCTCGAACGAGAACCCGTACGGTCCTTCTCCCCAGGCCAGGAAAGCCATGGCAGAAGCCATTCAGACGTCTAACCGGTACCAGTGGGAGCAAAGTACGCTGTTCCGGAAGGAACTGGGTAAGCTGACCGGACATACCGAAAAAAATATCCTCATTGGGGCAGGCTCTTCCGATCTCCTGGGGGTGATTTGTGTACTGGCGTCCCAAAAACCCGGTAAGGTGGTGGCCCCCTTTCCTACCTTCCGGTTGTGGATGGACGCCGCCGCTACCCTGGGCCTCAGCACGGTTTCCGTACCGGTAGATACAAAAAAAGAAACCGATCTCCAACGCATGAAGGAGTCTATTGACGCCCAAACCCGCATGGTGTATCTCTGCAACCCGAACAACCCCACCGGAATCCCCATTCCTACCCATGACCTCCGGGCATTCATTAAGGAGGTTCCTGCTCATGTCTGGATTTTGCTCGACGAGGCCTATACCGAATTTGAAGACACCCCCGGGATGGCCGATATGATTCGAGATTTTCCTAATCTCATTATCGCCAAAACGTTTTCCAAAATTTATGGGATGGCCGGCTGCCGGGTGGGGTATGCGCTGGCGCATGAAGAAACCATCTGCAAACTGGCCGCTTTACAGCCCTGGGCCAACGCGGCCCCCGGTGCCGTAAGTGTGGCCGGCGCCCTGGCCGCCCTCCGGGATACCGCCTTCATCCGTTTTGTAAAAGAGGAAAACGCCCGGTGCCGGAAACTCTTCTGCGACACTTTAGATCACCTGGGACTTCCCTATGCACCCTCCGCCACCAGTTTTGTCTATTTCAATACGGAAAAATACCCCAAAGACCTGGCAAAGCATTTACAGGCAAATAACATTGTGGGTGCCAGAACTTTTGAAGAAGGAACCTTCTGGCGGCGGCTTTCTATCGGTACCGAAGCCGAAATGAAGAAAGTGCGGGAGGTCTTGCGGTTGTCGTGATGCCGTACTAAGCGAAAACTACCAGGTATTCCACAAATTAAATTTCCTCCTTTGTAACCTTTTCTCCCTTGTCTGGTTTTACTAATCAGAATACCAACTCCTATGACAGACGAACAGGCCATGAGGGCTGTAGCAAGCGGAGATTTAGACAAGGCGGCCCTTTTGTATGAACGGTACAAGCGGCCTGTACTGGGCTATTTCCACCGGAGTTCGGTAAGCAGCAGCCATACAGAAGACCTGATGCAGCAGGTTTTCTTCCGGGTGATCCATTATCGCAAAAGTTTTGCCGATGGCTATGTGTTTAAGCCCTGGGTTTTCCGGATAGCACGGAATGTGCTCCAGGATTTTGCCCGGAAAAATCAGAGAATTGTTTTCGGGCTGGATGAAAAGGCGGAAATAGAGGATGAACCCACCTACGATGCCGGACAGGAAGAGCAGCTGAAACAAGCCCTGGAAAAACTTCCCGTCGAATACAGGGAGGTGATCATGCTCAGCCGCTACGAAGAATTGAAATACCAGGAAATAGCGGAGATATTGCAGATAAGTGTAGCCCTGGTGAAAGTGAGGGTACACCGTGGACTAAAGATTTTGAGGGAAATTTATTTTCAAATGGAATGAAGAAGGTAGAAGAACTTTTTGCCGATTACCTGGAAGGGAAGCTCACCGAAAAAGAGCTGGACGTTTTCTTTTCGGAAAGCCCGACGGCACGCCAGGAGTTTGAAGAATTGAAACAGCTTTTTGAAGAACTTCCGGAGGCCGTGCAGCCCGAAGTTTCCGGAGACGCCGATGACCGGTTCTACGCTTTCCTGGAAGAAGAAAAAAGAAAGGCGGCTCCCCGATTCCGCATCGCTTTCCGCGAAGTGTTTCGCTACGCCGCTATGGTGCTGGCCGTGGGTTCTGCGTACTATTTTGGTAGCCGGAAACAGGAGGTGACTACTATCGAAAAGCCGGTGTACATTACCCGCATAGATACCGTCAGGGTGATGGTGCCGGTAACCCGCGAACAGGAGAAGCCGAAGGCTCCGGCTGTAATGGAAGAGCTGGCCAGTATTAAAAAAGAGGTCAGCCAGATCAATGAGGTGCAGCATAAGATGATCCTGGCCATGTTGAGACAGGAGTCGGCGGCTTCACGGCTGGAAGCCATCCACTACAGTTTTAATCTCGAAACGGCAGACGGAAGCCTGATGGACGCATTGTTTCAGACATTGGAACAAGACCCGAGCGTAAATGTTCGTCTGGCTGCACTGGAAGCCGTGGGTCGGTTTGAACTTAGTCCGTCTATGCGTGAAAACCTGGTACTGAGCCTGGCGGAACAGAATGACCCCGCCCTGCAAATGGCATTGATTACCAAACTTACGGAACTCAGAGAGGTGAAGGCACTGCCCGTCTTCGCCGGCATGATGAATAACCCGGATGTTCCGGAAAATATTCGGGACCGGGCAGAAATGGGAATGAAAATTTTAAATATGTAAACAAATTATGAAAAAGCTGATCTTATTATCCTGTGT
>JBEBRS010000042.1:0-16716 GCA_040394705.1 Leadbetterella byssophila | reverse complement strand
TCCGGCTTTTAAAGACCATTACATGGAAAAAAACATCCGGGAAAACGGACCTTTCATCCCCTGGGTACAGGAAAACTACAGGAGAGACTGCAAGGTGACCAGTTGCTGCACAGGGTCTTTTCTATTGGGGGCCACCGGACTGCTGAACGGCAAAGAAGCCACCACCCACATGGAAGCCTGCGATGCCTTCGCTCATAATTTTCCGGAGGTTAACCTGGTGCCACACGCCATTGTTACCAGCCATCAGAACGTGTACACCAGCGGCGGAGCTACCAGCACCTTTCACCTGTTGATCCACCTGGTCCAGGAAACCTGCGGCCGCGAATACGCCCTTCGGCTGGCCAAGAATTTCGCCATCGACATGGACAGGAACAACCAGCTTTATTTTGAAAAATTTGTGCCTGAGCTGGCCCGGGAAGACGAGCTGGTACAGCAGGTGCAAAAGATCATCAGTGAGCGTTACCGTGACCTGAAAAATGTGGAAGAAGCACTCGGAGAAATTCCCTCCAGCCGGCGGAATATGGTGCGGAGATTTAAAGTGGCCACCGGAATGACGCCCATTCGTTACCTCCAAAAAACCAAGATAGAGTCTGCCAAAAACCTACTCGAAACCACCAACAAAGACATCCTGGAGGTCATGCTTTCTTCGGGCTATCAGGATGTAAAAAGTTTCCGTGAATTATTCCGGAATTTCACCGGACTCACCCCCAAAGGGTATCGGGAAAAATATGCCATGGGGCTTCATAACTGATTCATCCACTCGCGTATCACCTCCGTCATGGTTTCAAACTCAATCAGGAAGCCGTCATGACCGTAGGTAGAATCAATCTCCTTGTAGGTGGCGCCCGGGATAAATTTCGCCAAGATGCGCTGTTCTTCGGGCGGAAAAAGAATGTCAGTGGTGATACCGATCACCAGGGTACGTGCTTCTACTTTCCCCAGGGCCTCCTCCAGCGAACCCCTGTGGCGACTCACATCGTGCGAGTCAAACATCTTGGTGAGTGTCCAGTAAGAATAGGCATTGAAGCGGCGCACCAGCTTCTCGCCCTGGTAAGTCTGGTAGGTACTGGCCCGGAAAAAATCGATCTGGCCCTCATCGCGACTCTGGGTGCGGTTATAGGTATAATAATTGCGATAGGATAACAGGGCTATGGCCCGGGCCACTTTCATGCCTTCCCGCCCGGCATCTTCGGTACTGGCTTCCCAGGTGGGGTCGCTTTCAATGGCCATTCTCTGGGTCTCGTTAAACGCAATTCCCCAGGGCGAATGAATGGCATTGGTCGAAAAAAGGATGAGGTTGCGAACCACTTCCGGGTACGCTACCGCCCATTCAGAAGCCTGCTGCCCGCCCAGTGAGCCCCCCATCAGGTAGCTAATCGTTTCCATACCCAGCTCTTGCCGAAGCAACTCAAACGCGTTCACCACGTCGCGCACGGTAATCAAAGGAAAGGTATGATAATAGGGTTGTCCGGTAGTAGGATCTATGCTCAGCGCGTTGGTGGAGCCGTAGTGAGAGCCGGGTACATTCACGCAAATGATAAAATGTTGGGCAGGATTAAACAAACGCCTCTCCCCGATCAGGCCGTTCCACCAGTCGGAAGGGTTCGCGTTGCCGGTGAAGGCGTGACAGACCCACACCACGTTCGACTTGTCTTCGTTGAGTTCACCGTAGGTGGTATACGAAAGCTCAAACTCCTGCAGCCACTCCCCGTTTTCCAGGTGAAAAGGTGTATTGCATTTAAAAACGTGGTTTTTTACCATACCCATACTCTAATTTTCATGCGCAGGACTGCCCTGTGCTACCGTAATAAACTAACCAAAAGGGATTTGAATCACATTATTGGTTTATAATTCCTGGCGGCCATTGGCCAGACAGGTAGGTATTGGCACCTTTCCATCGTGAGGTTGCCCGGGTTTCACAGAGCCTATTCTCTCCGCCCATCTTTATAAATCAATAATTCACAGGAAGGAAGTATTGACGATGCAAAAATAGGATGAAATCGGGAAAGTACAAGTTTTTTATTTCCTTTAAATGCGGGAAAATGTGGACGCGTCATCCGGGATTTTCACCCGGATAAGTTCTTCGTTCGTCCCCACCAATGGTGTACAAGGGTCTCCTACCCCGCCTTCAAACGATAAAACGGAGGATATACACTTATATCCGTACAGATCCGGGAAATAAATTCCGTGAATCATTTCCCCCACCGAAAGTTAGAGACTTGTACCGAATAAATCTTATGCCGAGCAGAGTTCACTTTCCTGTACCCGGATTTCGGTTTTTTTAACCAGCAGTTTATTCACCGACACATAGGTAGCAATCAGCACACCGCCCAAGGCCATAGCCACCCCGACCAGCAGGGGTGAATTGTATGCAAAACCGTACACGATAGGCAGTCCGCCGAAATACGCGCCAAAGGTATTGCCCAGGTTAAAACTGGCTTGCCCGCCCGCGGCCGCTATGGTTTCGTACCCTTTGGCCGACTGGATCAGCACCATTTGCAAAGGAGAACCCAGGGTAAAGGAAATCATGCCCGTAGTAAACGCCCAGAAATAGGCCATCCCCGG
Organism: Leadbetterella byssophila; assembly: GCA_040394705.1. GTDB lineage: Bacteria > Bacteroidota > Bacteroidia > Cytophagales > Spirosomataceae > Leadbetterella > Leadbetterella byssophila_B. Next base: position 14,151 of record JBEBRS010000042.1, on the reverse strand, counting down.
GATATGAATAGTAAAATAGACCAGAATCAGGCATATTGCCATGGTCAGAAAACAGGCAATAGAGGCCTTGATAGGTGTGGTGCTATCGGCCAGTTTTCCACCAAGCAGGTTGCCGAACACCATACCCAACCCTACCAGCACCATAATGAACGGCACTTCTCCGCCTTGCAGGCCCGCCACTTCGGTCATCAGGGGAGCGATATAGCTCATCCAGGCAAACAAACCGCCGGTACCAATGGAAATCATGGCGATGAGAATCCAGGCCAGGGGCGACCGGAAATAATCCAGCTGGCGAAAAACGTTCCCGCTGAAATGCGTTTTCAGCGCCGGAAGCCAGAAGTACACCGCTACCATGGTCGCCGCTCCGCAAAGGCTGACAAAAAGATAGGTAATTCTCCACGAATATTCGTGCCCGATATAGGTACCCAAAGGCACCCCCAGCAGGTTGGCCACCGTCATTCCCGTAAACATCACCGCAATAGACTGGGCCTCTTTCCCCGGATCAGCCAGGCGGGTAGCCACCACAGAACCCACGCCGAAAAATGCGCCATGGGGCAAGCCCGAAAGAAAGCGGGTGATCATCATGGTGTAATACTCCGGTGCCACGGTAAACAACCCGTTAAACACCAGGAACAGGAACATGAGGAACAAAAGAACCTTTTTGGGTGGAAATTTCGTACTGAACAAAACCAGAACCGGCGCGCCGACCACCACCCCAAGTGCGTAAATAGCAATCAGGTGGCCCGCGGTAGGGATTTCAATGGAAAGGTCTCTGGCAATATCGGGCAGAATACCCATCATGGTAAACTCCGTCATACCAATTGCGAAAGAACCGAAAGCGAGGGATAATAAACTCTTTTTCATAACCTGTTAAAATTACAGAACCGGGAGATTCCGAATACAAAATTAAGCAGGCCACCGCACCCAAAGTTCCCGGCGCGATTTGAATCTTCAAAACTTATTGGAATGCTGATATTCAGGGTGAGATAAGTGCAATTGCACTTAAACCAGCCATCTCAGGAAATTCATCTTTTTATGTAAAACCCGCACCAGGTAAATTGTATTATTCTCCACCCGGTAAACCATTACATGCTCTTTTACCGGCCAGGTTAAATAGTTTTTAGAAACATCTCGCCTGATATAACCCGAATAAGGATTATGGAGAATATGCTCAAGACCGTGTTCTAAGAACAAATTATATTTTTCCCATTGTCTTTCCCCAAATTCCTGAAGGGTGTAACTTTGAATATCCACCAAGTCACTATACGCTTCATTTGAAATCTCCAAAACATAATTACGGTCTGACATCGCTCTTTACCGGTTTTCCCAGCAGGGCTGCTTCTTTTCCTTTCTCGGAGATTTCTTTCATTAATCCGGATCTGTAAGTGACGGTATTTCCGGCTTTGATATCGGCTTCTCCTTTGGCCAAAACCAGTTCTATAGAGGCCAGTCTCGCTCTTTCATCTTCCTCCATTTGTTTTAAGATAGCCGCTTCTGCAGCCGCCGTAACAGAGCGATAAAGCCCGGCAGCCACAAGATTTTCCAAATACCTTTGATAGGGAATACCAATGTCAATCCTTGCCATGAATGTATGTTTTACTGTAGTAATACTACACTAAAACTTCCCTATTAGTTCCCTACACCCATTCACTTAACTCCAACCAACGCAATTCTTTCTCTTCCAGCTGCTCCACCAATACCTCCAACCGGGCCGAAATGCGGGATATTTCCTCAAAGTCAGTCACCTCACCCGAGAGTTTCTCCGAAAGCATACTTTTCTCCTCTTCCAGCTTCGGAATTTCCTTTTCCAGGGCCTCGAATTCCTGCTTCTCCTTAAAGCTGAGTTTCTTTTTCGGCGCTTCCTGCACCTCAGGGCGGGAAGTTTCCCCTTTCGGTTTCTCTTCCTTCTTCTGCATTTTCAGCTGTTCATCTGCCTGGTTCCGGTAATCGGTATAATTGCCGGGAAAATCACGGATATACCCGTTCCCTTCAAATGCAAACGTGTGGTCTACCAGGCGATCCAGGAAGTACCGGTCGTGAGACACCACCAGCAGACAGCCGGAATATCCGGCCAGAAACTCCTCCAGTACATTCAAAGTAGCAATATCCAGGTCATTGGTCGGCTCATCCAGGATCAGGAAATTCGGGTTTTCCACCAGTACCTTCAACAATTGCAACCTCCTTTTTTCTCCGCCGGAGAGTTTGGCAATAGGACTGTACTGCACGGCAGGCGGAAACAGAAACAAGGTCAGAAAAGCGGAGACACTGATCTCCCTTCCGTCGGCCATCTTAATATAATCTGCGATTTCCCGCACATTTTCAATCACCTTCTGCTCGGGTTCATACACGAGTCCGTCCTGCTTATAATACCCGATTTTGATGGTCTCCCCTTTCACAATTTTCCCCATATCGGGTTTGATCTCCTCGGTGATCAGGCTGAGCAGGGTTGATTTCCCCATCCCGTTTTTCCCTACAATCCCGATCCGGTCGCCCCGTTTGAAGGTATAGGTAAATTCTTTGATCAGCACATTCCCGTCATAGCCTTTGCTTACGTGCTGAATCTCCATGATTTTATTCCCGATGCGCTCGGTTTTCATGCTCAGCTCCAGTTTCTCTTCTTTGCGGTGGCCTGAGGTCTTTTCCTTTAGTTCGTAAAACGCATTTTCTCTGTAGGTAGCCTTGTGCGTACGCGCCTTAGGCTGCCTCCGCATCCATTCGAGTTCTTTCCTGAGCAGGTTGCGGTCTTTTTCCAGCACGGTGGCTTCTATCTCCTCCCGTTCGGCTTTTTTCTCCAGGAAATACGCGTAATTTCCCTGGTATTTATAGATTTTAGAATGATTCAGCTCCATAATACGGTTGCAGACCCGGTCCAGGAAATACCGGTCGTGCGTCACCAGGAAGAGCGTCATGGTGCTGGCCGAAAGATAGGCTTCCAGCCACTCTATGGTATCCAGGTCGAGGTGGTTGGTGGGTTCATCCAGGATTAAAAAATCCGGTTCTTCAATCAGTACCCGGGCCAGAAACACCCGCTTCTTTTGCCCGCCCGACAGCTCCGCTATCCGTTTGTCGAGGTCATGAATGCCCAGCTTGCCCAGGATCTGCTTGACTTTCGCTTCGTAATCCCAGCCGTTCAGCCGGGTCAGCACTTCGGCGTAATGGGTAATGGCCTCGCTGTCTCCCGCGTCCGCAGCGGCTTCGTACGCCCGCGTCGCTTTCGTAATTTCATTTTCCGAGGAAAAAAGAACTTCCACTACCGTATGCGCCTCGTTAAAATCCGGATTCTGGTGCAGGTAGCCCACCCTGATCTCCTTGCGCACACTCACCACGCCCTCGTCTGCGGCCGCCCTGCCGGCCAGTACATCCATCAAAGACGACTTCCCGCTGCCGTTACTTCCGATCAGCGCTACTTTTTCGCCCTGCAATATTCCAAAAGTCAGATCCCTGAAGAGCCAGCGCTCGCCCAGGTTCCGCCCTAAATTTTCAACCGACAAATAATTCATACCGCAAAATTACAAAGAAATACCCGCCGCCGTTAAACTCAAGCCCGCTTTACTTTATCTCCCCCAGGTTATACTGATTTTGTATCAAAAGCCATATATTTGTCGGAATGAAATAGCTATCAGCATTCAGCTATCAGCTATCAGCCGGGTGGCGCACCACAATAAATAAGCGAAGTGTCGCGGGGCGGCCCTCCGCCCGGCTGATCGCTGAAGGTGGATCGTCACCCGGCTGAAGGCTGAAGGCTGATAGCTGATAGCTAATTTTTCATACCGATATGAAACAACAGATTTTACTTTTAGCGGCCCTGGCCCTGTTCTCCTGCGGAGGATCGGACCCCGTGTACTACCCCAAGCCCAAAGGCTTTGCCCGGATCGACCTGCCCGAGCACCGGTACCGTGCGCTGGAAGGAAATTACCCGTACGCCTTCGAGTACGCCGAAATCGCAGAGATAATTCCGGACCGCTCAGCCGACGCAGAGCCCTACTGGATCTTTGTAAAATACCCTGCACTGAACGCCATGATTCAGTTTACCTACAAACCCCTGAACGGCGATCTGCGAAAACTCGACGAACACGTCATGGACGCCTACCGCCTGGCCTCCAAACACCAGATCAGGGCCCTTTCCCAAAAAGAGGAAATCATTACCCTGGAAAATGGCCGCAAAGCCGTGACCATTGAAATAGAGGGAGAAGTGCCCAGCCACTTCCAGTTTTACAGCACCGATACCGCCCGGCATTATTTGCGGGGAGCCATCTACCTGGACCAGGCTACACGGAACGATTCCCTCCAACCGGTCGTTGATTATCTGAAGGCGGACGCCCGGCATATTTTGGAAACCTTAACCTGGAAATAAAATGGCAAATTGGATCACAGTTTATACTTCAAAAGACAGGATCAGGACCGAACTCATTAAAAACGAACTGATTCTGCAGGGAATTAACGCAGTTATCCTGGACAAAAAAGACGGGAGTTTCCCTATGATCGGACCGGTGGCGATTAACGTACCCGAAGACCAGTCTGAGGCAGCGAAAAAATACATAGACGCATTGGATGAAGAACCTTAAAAAAAGATCAAACCTCACTCAGCGGGTGATCGCCGCCCTGATTGGCGCCCCCCTGATTATATTCCTGATATTTTATCACCCTTTAACATTCCTCTTCCTGGTGGTGGCCCTTACCGCCCTCACCCAGTACGAGTTTTACACCCTGATCATGAAGCAGGGCAACCTCCCCATGAAGACCTTCGGTACTTTTTGCGGAATCCTGATTGTCACCCTCACCTACCTCATAGAAACCTACACCATCCTGCCGGAGTTCTATTACGTGGTGGTTCCCTTTCTGACCCTGCCTTTTTTCATTAAACTCTACAAGAAAAAAGACAAACACCCCTTTGCCAACCTGGGTTATACCTACCTGGGCATTATTTATGTAGCCCTGCCTTTCGCCCTCCTGGTGGAAATGACCTTCTGGCGCGGCAACTTCCTCCCGCTTTTGCCCCTGGGCACCCTCCTCATTCTCTGGAGTTTCGATACCGGCGCTTATTTTTCGGGAAAATATTTCGGCCGCCGGAAACTCTTTGAAAGAATATCGCCCAAGAAGACCTGGGAAGGCTTCTTCGGCGGAGCAATAATCGCCATGATCATAGCGTTTTTATACTGGAAGTACACCGAAAGCCTTGACCGGTGGGAATGGTTCGGCATTGCCACCATCGTGGTTATTGCCGGAACCCTCGGAGACCTGGTGGAATCCCTGTTTAAGAGAAGTATTGAAATAAAAGACTCCGGAAGCATTATTCCGGGCCACGGGGGCTTCCTCGACCGTTTCGACGGACTTTTGTTATCTATGCCATTTATCGTTACCTTTATCAAAATTTTCGAGAAGCTGTTTTGAGACCATTCCTTCTTCCCCTGATCGTCCTTTTGGGTCTTACCGCCCTGGTTCCGGAAGCCCGGGCTCAGGGAGAACAAAAGTTTATTACCTTTTCGGGCTTTGTCATAGACGGAAGTACCGATGAACCCATGGTAGGCGCATACGTGATCAACCACCGGGCGGGGAAAGGTGTACAAACCAATGCCAAAGGGTATTTTATCCTGGATGTATTCCCCGGCGACTCCATTGTATTTTCCTTCCTCGGTTTTAAGCCCCAGTACCATATCATCCCGAAAAATACCGGTTTAACCTACTCGGCGGTTGTGGAACTGAACATTGAAAACAAGTGGCTGAGAGAGGTGAAAGTATACCCTTTCCGCACCGAAGAAGAGTTCAGAATGGCCTTCATGAGCATGGATGCACCCAATGAAGAAGAAAGGAGAATCATTGAGAAAAACCTCGGAACTTCCACGCTCCGGTCTATCGCCATGGCTTTGCCCATGAGCGCTATGGGCAATTACCGGTATGCTATGGACCAGCAACTCACCCACCTCCAGAACCAGAAAATGATGACGGTAAACCCCTTGACCAACGCGGCCAGCTGGGTGAATTTTATCCGCTCAGTCAAGAACGGCACCGCCCTGAAAGGTTTCGGCCAGGGCAACGGTACGGTGACGGAAGAAAGGGATACAAGGGGTGAAATTTTCAGAGCGGGCACCCGCGACAATTAAGCGCCTTCTTCTTTGAACCACTCCGCGTACATCACGTAGTTATTGGCCGTACGCATAAAAACCTCCCCCAGTTCAGGCGTTACATCTTTGATATGCTTTGCAGGATTCCCCGCCCAAACGGTGCCGGGAGGTACTACGGTATTCTGGGTCACAATGGCGCCCGCCCCGATAATTGAATTTTTACCGATTACTGCACCGTCCATAATAATGGCGCCCATGCCCACCAGCACTTCATCTTCAATCACACATCCGTGTACAATGGCGTTATGCGCTATACTCACATGATTCCCGATCACCGTACGGGTTTTCCGGTAGGTGCAATGGATCACGGCGCCGTCTTGTATGTTCACCCGGTCTCCCATCACAATGCTGTTCACATCGCCTCTTACCACCGCATTGAACCATACGGTACAGTCGTTCCCCATGACAATATCGCCCACCAGCGTGGCATTGGGTGCGAACCAGCAATTGTCTCCGTGTACCGGAAGTTTCCCTGAAACAGGCAGAATAAGGGCCATAAGCAAATGGGTTTGAGGTGGCGACCGGGGGCTATTTTACCCTCTCCGGCTATTCGCCTGCAAGTTAAAAACAAACGGGCAGAAAACGCTCATTTTCTGCCCGCTTCCATGCCGTACCGGTTTAAAAAGAGACGGTATTCACCGTAGCCGAAGAAGAGGTGGTTAGCGTGCTCACTACATTGGCGCCTGAGGAAGAATACGTACCTCCCGTGTACATGCCCCAACCCGGGGAGTTCCCCGCAAAGCCGCCTCCGCTGTACGAGCCGCCGAAATATATTTTGTATTCCGTATTTTTGGCCATAGACGGACTAGAAAAATGGAAATAGTACGCCGTGCTTTTGGGTTTGAACGTCACCATTTCCATGCCTGATGCGCTCTCAATGTGCAGGAGAGAAGACGCAGACAGGGGAGAGCGGGATTTCAGGTACAGGCTGACCTGGGCAGAAGCCGTACCCATGGCTCTGGTCATATTGTTACTGGGCCCTGCGATAATCACAGTCCCCCCGTGAATGAGGAAGTTTCCGTTCACGTCTATGCCCTCTTCCCGGCCGTCGCCCGACACAATGGTAGTACCGCCGCTGATGGTCACATTTCCGTTACTGTCTATGGCATCGCTGCCGCTCACTATCAAGATTCCTCCCTTGATATAGAGATGACTGCCGTCGTTCGATTCCGTTCCGCCACTCACCGTACCTTTGGTGGCATTGATGCCGTCATTTGACGAGACAATATAGGTTACGCCGCCCGCGAAAGTGATCAAGGGCGCCTCCACCCCTTCGGTAGATTTGGTGATGTTTATGGTACCGTTCGTCACCATCACCGATGTCTCCGACTTCAGGCCGTCGTCTGCGGCAGAAATAGTCAGCTCCCCGTTGGTCATGATAAAGGCCCCGTCGCTTTTAAACCCTTTGGCCTCGCTGCTTTTTGACGAGGAGTAGGTGAATTTGGCCCCGGAAGCCGTAATATTCGTATTTCCCCCGTTTAGGGTAGCGGCTCCGTCTACCGTAATGCCTTTGGCCCCGGCCCCGGTACTGGTAACGGTCAGACTTCCCCCATTAATGGTCAGGTCCCCGCCGCAGTTGATCCCCGCGGGCGCGGAAATGTCGGCATCCGAGGTATCGTAAAACGCCGACCCGCTGGTAGTCAGTTTCAACGTACCCGAATTCAGGATAAAATTGCCCGTGGTCTTAATCGCTTTGGAGCCTTTTCCGCTAACGGACAGCGTAAGCGTACCGGCCGTTCCTATCGTGGTGTAGCTTTCGCTTTTGATGGCGTGCGACTTCTCACCGCTGGTGGTGACCGTAAGGTCTCCGCCCTTGATAAGTACGTACCCTTCCTCCACATCAATGCCGTCTCCGGCAGAGGTGACAGACAGCGAGCCGCTGTCCATGGTAAAGTAGTCGTTCACGTGAATTCCGTCTTTTTCTGCTCCTTTCACGGTGATGCGGGCCTGACTTACCGAAATATAATCGTCAGACACAATGGCGTGGCGGTTATTACCCGTCACGGTGAGGGCTCCCGTTCCGGTGAAAACCAGCTGTCCTTCGCTGAAAAGCGTACCTTTCTGATCCTCGTTACTTGACGCGTACGTAGCGCCGTCGGCGAGCGTGCTGCTTGTTCCTGCCGGGAGATGCACAGTAGTTTTCTTCCCCGACTGAATGTTGATCGCCGGACCGGCGGTATTGGTCAGCGTAAGGTTATTCAACGCCATCACCAATTTGTATTCGCTGTACACTTTGAAGCCCCCGTTGGTACTTGTGCCCGAAAGCAGGTACACGATCTCCCTGGTGGTATTGGTGGAGGTCACGGTCACATTCGCGCCGCTTACACTGATGCTCACCCCGTCATTGGCGTAAGCATTACTTACGGTAGCTCCACCGCCCGCGTACGCGATCTTTACCGTATCGGTGGCCGTGCCTGACACCGCTGCTTCCACCACCACCGTCACGGTCAGGGTTTTGCCCCCGAAGCCAAAATTAAAGATCGCCGTTCCGGCAGAGGTCGGGGTGCCGGAGACCGTGTAGGTCAGTGTACCCGCGCCGTTTGCCAACTGCCCGTCTGCCAGCGTGGCGGTGAGTCCCTCTACGCCGGCTGACATCACCGAGGAAGCCGAATACTCCGCCCCGTTCCCGCCGGTATAGGCCAGGGCCAGGGAGGTGGCGTACGACACGGATTCTGTGGCGCCCGTGGGCTCAGACTCCAGGGTTAAGGCCGATACGCGGGCGGCGGAAGCCGCTACCGGCAAGACAAGCGTACAACTTTGCCCACCGAACGTCACGTCAAATGAAGCCGTACCTACCGAAGAAGGCGTACCCGCAATAATATAAACGGCCGTACCGGACCCCTCCGACAACCTGCCCGCAGAAAGAGTAGCGGTCAGCCCGGAAACACCGGACGAAGCCACAGCCTCCCCTTCCCCGTATTCTCCCCCATTCCCCCCGCTGTAGGGAATCGTAGCGGTAGCGGTAAAAGAAACCCCGTTGGCGGCTTCCCCTGAAAAAGTAACCCCGGAACAATCGAGCGCACTGATCTGCGCGATTCCCACATCGTCTTTTTCACATCCGTTCCACAGAACGGCAAAACAGAATACAATAAATGCGTGTTTGATCTTCATACATAGGATATTGGCCTGCAACAGGCGGTACAAGTATACATCCTCGTTCCGCTGTACACGTTACGCCCGGGTCTTCGGAAGCGCGACACAAAACAAAACGGGTGCTTTTATCCTTATACGATAAAAGCCCCCGTTTTGTGAACCGGATAGCCCGATTTTTTTCCTTACACCTTCGTATCTTCCCTAAACAAAAATCACTCTAAGGCGTCCCGCTTTCCCTTTTATAGCCAACCGGAAAAGTTAAAAATGCCGTCCCCCTTTCTCCCGTTTACCGATCAGGATAGCCCCGGAAATCGCCACCAAGAACAACACCGAAACCAGTTCAAAAGGCAGCATATAGTGGGTATAAAGCAGCCGGCCCAGCCTTTCAATCATACCCGTTTCATTCGTAAACAAAGCCGGGTTGATAGGTTCGATATAGGCTTTACGAAATACTGCGGTAAGCATCAGCACCAGTAACGCCCCCGAAATGGTCGACGCCACCACAATGGCCTTATTTCTCAGCTCATTGCTCTCCCTGCTCAGGTTCAGGAACATAATCACGAAAATAAACAGCACCATAATGGCCCCCGCATACACGATAATGTTCACCACGGCCAGGAACTGCGCGTTCAGAAGGATGTAAATTCCCGACAGGGAAAAGAAGGTAATGATCACGGAAATCACACTGTACATGGGCTTCCGGGAAAGAATGGTGCTGAGCGCACTCACGATGGCCAGGGTGGCAAAGAAATAAAATGCCCACTCTACCATTGCTATGTTCTTTATTGTTTCCATTGGTTACGCTTTTTGTTTTTCCCAGACTTTCTCCATATCTTCTTTCGTCCAGGCCTCCCGGTTATACCGGTCGTTCATATCTTCCACCAGTTGATCTTTACCGTAAATCACCTCGTTCCTGTGGTTAAAGACAGGCACAAACTTGTCGTGGCGCAGGTAGATGGCCTGCTTGGGACAAGCCTCTTCGCACAAGCCGCAAAAAATACAACGCAGCATATTGATCTCGTACGATGCCGCGTACTTTTCTTCCCGGTACAGGTGCTCTTCTCCCTTTACCCGCTCGGCGGCCACCATAGAAATGGCCTCCGCAGGGCATGCCACCGCACAAAGCCCGCAGGCGGTACAGCGCTCCCGGCCCTGATCATCTCTTTTCAGAATGTGATGCCCTCTGAAAACCGGTCCGAGGTACCTTTTCTGCTCCGGGTAACGAATGGTCGGCTTAGGCGAAAAGAAATGCTTCAGCGTAATCCCCATTCCCTTAAGTACTCCCGGAAGGTAGGTTCTCTCAACTACACTCAGCTCTGATTTATCGGTCTTCTTTGATCTGTCAGTCAGTTGCATACCCCTTAATTAAAACGTTTTTCATATAAAGTCCGTCCCCCGTAATATACCAGGAGAAATCCTCCCATTCCCAGCCAGGCCACCAGCAGGGGCTTACCGGAAAGCGTAGCCAAAGCCATCACCACCAGGTTCACCATGGCCAGCGGAACCATCCACTGCCAGCCCAAACGCATCAGCTGCTCATATTTGAAGCGGGGCAGGGTCCAGCGGATCCACATAAAGGTAAAAATAAACAGGAAAATCTTCAGGAAGAACACGCCCGTACCCAGCAGGGTAGCCACGTTGTGCCCGGTGGTATCTCCCAGCTTCCCGATCAGGAATTCCCGCACAAAATCCATTCCCGGATAATTATAGGCCCCGAAATACAGGCTGGCCATAATGGCCGAAGAAATAAACATATTCACGTATTCGGCAAACATATAAAGACCCATTTTCATTGAACCGTATTCTGTCATGTAACCCACTACCAACTCTGCTTCGGTTTCCGGAAGGTCAAAAGGCGTACGGTTACATTCGGCCAGGGCACACACAAAAAACAGGACAAAGCCCACCGGCTGGTAGAAGACATTCCAGTTAAACCCGTGTTGCTGAACGGCCATTTCCCGCATAGAGAGCGAACCCGTTACCAGGATCACCGCCAGCAGGCACAACCCCAGGGCAATCTCATACGATATGGCCTGGGAAGCCGCACGGATAGCCCCGTACAAGGAATATTTATTATTCGATGCCCAGCCTCCGATCAGCATGCCGTACACGCCCATGGCCACCACACCAAACACCCACAATACCCCGATGTTCACATCAATCCCCTGTATGGGAACCAGCAGGTCACCGATTTTCAGGGTATCGCCGAAGGGAATCACCGCGCTGCTCATCAAAGCCGCAAACATGGCCACCCCCGGCCCGATAATAAACAACCATTTATCGGCCATTGCCGGCACAAAATCTTCTTTGAAGAAGAGTTTTCCGGCATCCGCCAGGGGCTGCAGTATCCCGTACGGACCGGCCCTGTCCGGACCCACCCTGTCCTGGATATACGCCGCTATCACCCGCTCAAAATAAGTTTCGTAAGCGGCGATACCCAAACTTAGTGCGAAAATCACTAAGATGATAATTCCTTTAATCAATAAAACTGACTCCATTCGCTATCTATTTTTTAGAAAAATAAGCTTCGTTCTTCTCCATAAGCGCCTTGTAATCTTCCGACTGCTTAATTTCCTTCAAATTTTTATCATAAGGCCTTGTATCATCAATCTTCTTGTAATTCAGGGCGGCATGATTCAGGCCGTACTCCGTTTTCCGGATCGTATTCTTCGCATATTTATTGGCGGAAATCACCGAGGCCCTCGATACTTTTGTCGGACCCTCAATCACCCAGTCGGAGGTTGCTTTCTTGTCATAGCGGCAGGTATTGCAGATAAACTCTTCTACCTCTCCCCACTGGTTCTTCCGGCCCGTCACCCGGATCACCTCGTCGCCTTTGTACCACAGATGCACCTTGCCGCAGCATTTTTCGCAGTCGCGGTGTGCGTCTACCGGTTTGGAGAACCATACCCGGCTCTTGAAACGGTAGGTTTTATCGGTTAACGCACCTACGGGACACACATCAATCATGTTCCCTGAGAAATCGTTATCAATGGCTTTATGGATATAGGTGCTGATTTCGGCATGATCGCCCCGGAACATCACCCCGTGTACCCTCTGGTTGGTAATCTGGTTGGCAGTATACACGCAGCGGTAACAGAGAATACAGCGGTTCATGTGCAGCTGGATCTTATCCCCGATATCCTCCCGGTCAAACGTACGCCGCTCTTCCTCGTAACGCGTAGTGGCCAGTCCGTGTTCGTACGAAAAGTCCTGCAAATAGCATTCTCCGGCCTGGTCACAAACCGGACAGTCGAGGGGGTGATTAATCAGGAGAAATTCCACAATTCCCTTGCGGGCGTCCAGCACATCGGGATTGGTGTAGTTTTCCACCACCATACCGTCCTGGACACCTGTAATGCAGGAAGCCACCAGCTTGGGCATAGGACGCGGATCCTTTTCCGAACCCTGGGTTACTTTCACCAGGCAGGCCCTGCACTTTCCTCCCGTGCCTTTGAGGGATTTATAATAACACATAGCCGGCGGGGCCACGTCAGGACCAATCTGGCGGGCCGCTTCCATAATCGTGGTACCGGCAGGTACGTGTACCTCCCGGCCGTCTATGGTTACTTTTATTAACTGAGGAGCATCCATATCTCTTACAATCTTTTAAGCTAAAACATTTTCGGGCATGTATACGGCGCCCTTTTTAGTGGCTTCTTCGGGCCGGCGTATATGCCATTCAAACTCGTCCCTGAAATGTCGGATAGCAGCGGCTACGGGCCAGGCGGCCGCGTCGCCCAGGGGACAAATGGTATTCCCTTCTATCCTTCTGGCCACATCCACCAACAGGTCAATATCCCGCTCGTTCCCTTGTCCGTACTCAATCCGCTGAAGCACTTTCTCCAGCCAGCCCGTACCTTCGCGGCAGGGCGAGCACTGTCCGCAGGACTCATGCCGGTAAAAGCGGGCGAAATTCCAGGTATTCCGCACAATACAGGTGGTTTCGTCCATCACGATAAACCCGCCGGATCCCAGCATAGTACCCGTGGCGAAACCGCCGTCGGAAAGCGACTCGTAGGTCATCAGGCGGTCTTCCCCGTTCGCCGTCTTCAGCATAAGATTACTGGGAAGAATAGGCACGGAAGATCCTCCGGCCACCACCGCTTTCATATAGTGTCCGTCACGGATACCGCCCAGGTATTCGTCCGAATAGATAAATTCTTCTACCGGAACACCCAGCACAATTTCATAGACACCCGGTTTCTTCACATGTCCCGAAGCCGAAATCAGCTTGGTCCCCGTACTCCGTCCGATACCGATGCCCGCGTACGCCTCTCCTCCGTTATTCACAATCCACGGGGTGTTGGAAATCGACTCCACGTTATTCACCACCGTAGGGCATTCGTACAGTCCTTTCACCGCCGGGAAGGGCGGCTTGTTCCTCGGGTTGCCTCTCTTGCCTTCCAGCGACTCCAGCAGGGCTGTTTCTTCTCCACAGATGTAAGCCCCCCCGCCCGGCTGTACCACCAGCTCCAGGTCATACCCCGAACCCAGGATATTTTTCCCCAGAAAACCCGCGGCTTTCGCTTCCGCAATGGCCTTCTCCAGAATCCGGATCACGTACATCAGTTCACCCCTTACATAGATAAACGACTTATTGGCGCCCAGGGCATAGCTGGATACAATCATTCCCTCAATCAGAAGATGAGGGATACTCTTCATCAGGTAGTGGTCTTTGAACGTACCCGGCTCCGATTCATCGGCATTGCATACCAGGTAGCGCGGCACGCCTTCCGGTTTGGCCAGGAAACTCCACTTCATGCCCATAGGAAAACCTGCGCCCCCGCGCCCCCGCATTCCCGACTTCTTCACTTCCTCCACCACTTCGTCAGGGGTCATTTTTTTCAGCGCTTTCTCTACCGCCGTGTATCCACCGTGCTTCCTGTAAACCTCGAAAGTCTCAATTCCGGGCTTATCGATATGTTCGGTTAAT
>JBEBRS010000041.1:0-16830 GCA_040394705.1 Leadbetterella byssophila | reverse complement strand
AGCGCTTCAGCCCAGATAAAGGCTGTAGAAGGGCATGACGCGGTGTACATTTATGTTTCAGACCGCCGGGTTTCGGAACAGGAACCGCATGAGAACAGTCAGAAAATTCTCCTCTACCGTCAAAGCAACAAGGAACAAAAGCAGGTAGCCCTGGGAAGAGTACAAGCCGCCCTCACCCGGGAGCAATTTGAGCGCATTGCCGGCGTCGGGGTACTGCAGGAGCTCATGGAGATCAAAGAACTGAAATCCGAAGACGAAGCATGGGCCTACATCAAAGCCCACCCCCTCCTTACCGATTACGGTTTCATGGTACTCAACCCCGACTTTGCAGTTGCGTTGGGCGTAGCCTATAAAGACACCGAAGCCAAAAAATCAGGGGCTGTAAGCATAAAATACAAGGTGGAACTTCTCGGTTCAGCTGACCGTAAACTCAAAGAAGAAGAAACCGCACTGCGCCTGGGCGCCAAACCCATGATAGCCAAACCACTTTCCTCCGGGTTTATTGAAAGCGACTCCGCCCTCATCGTCACCTGGAGTGTACCTGCCGAAACTTCACCGGACGCATTCTTCGGGCAGGTGTGGGTTCGGGAAAAATCTAATGCCCCTTTCCGTGAAGCAGGGTACGCATTGGGAAGCCGGGTAGATTCTACCAAGCAAATCGTATTTCAATGGCGGCAGAACACCGTGCCGGCCACCTCTTACGGCTTCTACCTTATACCCACCACCATGCACCGCTTGCCCGGACCCGCTTCCGATACCATTTCGCTCATTTCAAGAAACTTCAGGAATTTGCCCCAGATACCGATCGCCGCAGCAAAAGACAGCTCCATGGGCATTTACCTGAACTGGGAACCCCTTGCCGAACAAGCGCTTTTCAGTGGGATTGTGATAGAACGCAGCCGTAGCCCGAAAGACGGCTTCATGGTCATCGATACGCTGGGCGCTTCCGCTACCGAATACCTCGACAGGTGGATTTTACCAAACATCATGTACCATTACCGGTTTCGCTTGCTGGGCTTACGTCAGCACCTTTCCCCGGGAGCAGCCTACGTAGCCCATACCTTTACCTTATCCGGACTTCCTTTGGAAGCCCCCGAAAAAGTAAAAATAGCCTATGATCAAGGAGGAAACCCCAAAATCTCCTGGGAAGCCCTGCCCTCGCCCGCGGTCAGCGGATACCAGGTGTTCAGAGCCTCTCCCAACCATGATTTCCAGCTTATTTCCAATCTTATACAAGACTCCGTATATGTAGATACAACCGTAAAAAATAGCCGAAATACCTACAAATATGCCCTCAAAGCACTCAATTACGAAAACATAGCCAGCGAATACTCCGCCTCCGTATTTGCGAGCCCTCAAACCAGGATCCTGCCCGTTACTCCTTACGATGTAGAATCCTACGCCACCTTTGGCTTAAACACCCTGAGATGGAAAGACATGGTTTCCTATGATTCGTACATTGTAGCCTACCACGTTTACCGGAAGGAAGTTACGGCACGGCAGCAGCCTATCGAAGCCGAAAGCTCTCCCGAACAACTGGCCCAAGACGGCTTTGTGCGTATCAATGCCCAACCGGTCACAGAGGTCATATTTGCAGATAAAAACATACAGCCCGGAAGGCGTTATGCCTACTCCGTAACCGCCATTGACGAAATGGGAACAGAGGGAAACGCGCTCGGCGCCAAGATGGTGGAGGCCGCTCACCTCCCCCTTCGCAGTCCGGAGATTTATGCCCGGGCCACCAGCAAAGGCGCGGAGATCACCTGGACAGACATCATAGGGGCAAAAATAGACCGCTATGAAGTCTATGTCCGGCTGCCACAGGAAAAAACAGCCCGCAAAATAGGCGAGGTCCCGGCTGGAAAGGAGCATTTTATCGACACCAAGGTGAGTCCCGGCCAGCTCTACTTCTATTCTATGAAAGTAAAAGCCAACGGTCAGGAAAGCAGCTTAGGAAGTGAAAAAAGCGTTAGAAAATAACATACTTGAACGAACAATACAATGAAAATTAAGAATCTTACATACTCCGGTGCCATGATGCTGCTTTTAGCCGTATCTGCATGCAGGGATAACACGGTACTGGCGCCGGGTGTGCCCACCTTAGCAAAGCCGGAAGTCTCTGACATAGAAAACTTCCAGGCCACAGTTTCGGGATCCATTTCCAAAATGGGCTCAGCCGATATCACCCAGCACGGGTTTATCCTCGCCACGTCGAAAGACGATAAAAAGATTGACGACAAGGCCATCAAAAAAGGAACGATTTCCCGCACCACTCCCCCGCCCATTCCCTTTACCGAAACACTCGGCAGCCTGGCGCCCGGCACGGAATATTTTGTCTGGGCGTATGCTTCTACGGCCGAGGGCGATGCGTTTAGCGAAGCCGTTTCTTTTAAAACCGAGGAAGCGTTTAGTCCGGGCCTTACCACCAACAGCGCCGACAATATCACCCATAATGCAGCCCGTTTAAAGGGGACCTTAACGTCTAAAGGCACTTATCCCATCACTGAATACGGATTGGTATGGGCTACTTCGGCCAATCCTGCTACCTCGGTCACCACCAAATACAGTGTTAAAAACAACGTAACCAATTTTCCTACTGCATTCAATACCACCGTTTCCAACCTTAGCCCGAACACCACTTACAATTTCAGGGCCTATGTGATTTCGAACGGGGTCACTACTTACGGAGCCAATACCACCTTCAAAACCACGGCCATCAACCCGCCGGCCATTGCTACCGGCAATGCAGACAATATTACGGTCTCTTCCGCCCGCCTGGGCGGAACCCTCACTACGGCGGGAACCGTGGCCATTACTGAACGCGGCGTGGTATGGAGTACATCCGCTAACCCCACTACCACCCACGGAAAAGCCTCGATCTCCGGTAACGTCACTACTTTCCCGAACAATTATACCGTGAATGCCACAGGATTAACCCTGAACACCACGTACAATTACCGGGCCTACGTGATCTCCAACGGGGTAACCACCTACGGAGAAAACAAGACCTTCAAAACTTCCGAACAGTTCGCTCCGGCAATCCGGACAGACGACGGTCCGAAAGTGGGAGAAAACGTGGCCACCGCCTGGGGAACCCTCACGGCCAAAGGCTCACACCCCATATCGGAATACGGCCTCTGCTGGAATACCTCGGCCAACCCCACCACCTCCCACACCAAGAAATCGTATAGCGGAGATGTCACCACCTTCCCGAAACAATTTGACGCTTTTATGGAGAACCTGAATCCGGGCACTACCTACCATTACCGGGCCTATGTGATCATGAACGGAACTACTACTTACGGCGAAAACAAAAGCTTCACTACCGGAGTAGCTGAGCCCCGTGTCACTACAGGCGACATTTTTTCAATCTCGGGAAGAGGCACCGTAATGACCGGCACCGTAAACTCCCAGGGATCCTTCCCTATCACAGAGATAGGCATCGTGTATGGGCCAACGAATAACCCAACCACCTCCAATACCAAGCTATCAAAAAGTGGTTCGGGGGTCACCTTCCCGCACAATTATGATTTTGTAGTGCAGGGCTTTGGCGGCACAGGAGCGGTCTATTTCCGGGCCTATGTGATTTCGAACGGTAAAACCTACTATGGAACGTCAAAAATAGCACGGGCACAGGCTCCCGGTTTATCCACCGGCACCCACAGCCTGAGCGGATCTACTTACACCCTACGAGGATCGATCACCTCCGCGGGTACGCATGCTATCCGGGAGTACGGTATTGTATGGTCATCTACCAGCAATACCCCTACCACCTCCCACAATAAACTGTCTGTTACGGCCACGCCGTCTGTTCCTTTAAACTTTACCAGAACGATAACCATCAGCACGATCGGATCCTGCAGAAGCGTGACCTACAGGGCTTATGCCATTACTACAGACGGCACTACACATTATGCATCCACCACAGGTTCTTTCGGCACGGGCGGATGTGTAAATTGAGCGGAGAAAAGGTTGGGCAATACCCACTTTTGGGTATTGCCCGGCGCTCTTCAAACGGCTACTTTTGCAAGCAACATACTAACTGTTAGCTCTTAAAAAATTATATACCAGGTCAGTCGCCAGCTGTATGTCTGAAGTCATGACCGTTCCATTAAATTAAATTTCACTTATGAAAAATTATCTGATCGCATCTGCATTTTTACTGGTATTAGTCGCTTTTTCCTGCAAAGATAAAAAAGACCCGGAGCCTGAAGCCCCACAAGTCAGCACGGGTGATATTTTCAGCATAAGCGGCCGGGGTACCGTCATTTCAGGTACCGTAACCTCTGAGGGAGGATATACACTTACGGAGATGGGAATTGTCTATGGAACGTCATCAGCGCCCACTACCGAAGATATTAAAGAGAAAGCAGATATCGCAGAGGTGGATGGATATCCGCATGAATTCGCCATTACGGTGCGGGGTGGATTACCCACCGGCACCATTTACTACAGAGCGTATGTGATGGGCGGAGGAAAGACCTTTTACGGCGAAACCAAACGCAGAAATTAAATCGGCTAAAAAAAGGCGAGGGTCAGAAAATCCGACCCTCGCCTTTTTTCACCGGAACTCTCCGCCACCTCCTTCTTCAAATTCACCTCCCGGGCCCTGGCCTTTTTTATCCTGCTGCTGCATACGGCCAATCCGATAGGTGAATGAAACCATCACCATACGGCGCATCCACCGGCTTTCGTGCTCCCGGTAAAACTGGGTGGTTTCTGTATAACCGCCCCATCTCCGCTGGTTGAAAAGGTCTCTTACATTCAGGTTCACCATGCCTTTTTTATTCAGCACATCCAGTTTGAGGCCGGCATCTACAATAAACGCCTCTACGCTTTTTCCTTGAGCCTGAATCATAGGAGCGCGGTATTCGGTACGCACCTGGGCCGACAAGTTAGGCCGGATCCGGTAATTGGTGATGGCGTTCGCGTTCCAGTTGAAACCCTGGGTAGGGTCAATATTAAATTCCTCACTACCGAAAAATCTACGGAAGAAAAAGTTGGCGTTGGCCGTCACATCCACCTTCTTACCGAAGTTCAGCTGGGAGATCATTTCTACACCGCTGGCTTCGTTCCGGCTGATGTTATGAAACTGGGAAAAAGTAGCCCCGCTCGTGCCTTCTACCGAAGTAATCACCGATTGGACCACATCGTTCACCCGGCGATAATAAGCCGAAGAGGTGAGCGTCACTTTCTCCCAGAAACGGGCGTAACTCAATTCAAAAGAATGAATATCTTCCGGCAAAAGGTTAGGATTTCCCTGGCGCACGTTCATGGGGTCAGACACATTGATGAAAGGATTGACCTGCCAGCCCCGCGGGCGACTCACCCGCCGGGTATAACTGGCTTGCAGCTGGTTTTCCTCCCCGAACTTCCGGGTCAGGAACACACTCGGGTAAATCCGGAAATAATCCAGTCGCCCTTTCGCCGATCTGTCTTGCGCGGAGAGCGTAGGGTCGTACGAAAGATATTCCGTATCCAGGTACGCCTGCTCAGCCCGGAGACCTACCTGAAAACCAAACCCGGGTGTAATCTGGTTTTCATAATTGACATAAAACGCATGTACCGTGCTTTTCATCAGGAAGTCATTGCTGATGGCATAATCCGGCACCAGAATGTTTGTAGAATCCACGTACTGGGAATACTGACTTTCGTCTGAAGTACGAATCATGGTGCGGTAACCGGTACCAAATTTACTCGTTTCGGAAAACGGCAGGCTGTAATCCACCTGAATGTTCGTATTTCCCCCGCCTTCCGTAGTCTCGTTGCGGCGGTCTTCCATCAGTTGACGTGAAGCACTGTAAAATTGCAGGAAGGTATTCACCCCTTCTTCCGTATCCTTTCCCCGTGCGAAATTCGCTGTCAACTCCTCCCCTTTCCGGTCAAATTCCTGCTTAAAATTGACATTAATGTCGTAACCCAAGTCATCCTCATCCTGGCGGGAGTAACGCTCACTGTCGCCCGTCATTTCCGGGTTATTGCGGTATTTGTAAAACAGGTCCTCTTGCCGGTTATTCGCTCTCAGGCTCAGGTTCCCCGAAACGCCCAACTGGGTCTTGTCCGTAATATAATAATCTACGCCTAGCCCAAACCCGTGGTTCAGTCCTAAGCGACGGCTCTCGCTGCGGGTCTCGGTGCGGGCATCCGAGCCAAAGAAACGGGTATCGTTCCAGCTGTCGCCCACCATATTCCGGCGGTTAAAATTGTAATTTCCAAAGTAGTTAAGTCTGCCCTGGCGATAATTCAGGTTAAAGCCCGCGCCCGCGTTCCCATACGACCCGGCTGAGGCGGTCACGGCCCCGTTGAAACCGTAGCGTGCATCTTTTTTCAGCACTATGTTGATGATACCCGACTGCCCTTCCGCGTCGTAGCGGGCCGAGGGGTTGGTAATCACCTCTACCCTTTCAATGGCGTTCGCGGGCAAAGCCTGAAGCAAACGGGTGATATCATTTCCGGCCATGGCCGATTCTTTTCCGTCAATCAGAATACGTACATTAGACGACCCTCTGAGGCTCACGGACCCGTCCATATCCACCTGGAGGGAAGGTACGTTGGCCAGGAGGTCGGTAGCCGTGCCGCCCACGCTGATCGCGCTCTGGGCCACATTGAATACCTTCCTGTCCATCTGCAACTCCATGGCCGGCTTCGTACCCGCCACCACTACTTCTTCCAGCAGGGTACCTGTGGCCTGAAGTAACAGAACGCCCAGGTGAAGGTTTTGGCCGTCTTCCACCACAATATCGTTTTTCTGAAAATCCTGAAAACCCACATAACTGGCTTTCAGATAATACGTTCCTTTGGGAATACCGGGAAGCAAAAACTTCCCGTCGAGGTCCGTCTGAACCCCTTTTACATAATCGTTGGTGCGGGAATTAAACAAAGATACGTTGGCAAACATAAGGGGTTCTTTGTCAGCTTCGCCTTGTAGCGACCCGCTGACATCTGCCTGTCCCGTAGCACGAAGGGCGCAAAGCACAAAAAAACAAAAAATAATTCTAAACATTGAGTCAGTAATTTTCTTATAAGGAATGGGTTCTTTTCTTTCCTATACAACTGCAAAATTACCGAAATCTTATAAACCCGCTTTTTCGCACCTATAAATCAATTTCGTATTTACCGCCCGCTGACGGCTTCCTTCAACCGGCCGGGAAAGTCAGTCTGGATCGCACCAATCCCTTTGAAACGTTCAATAAATTTTCTATAACTATTCTGATTATCAGTATATTGAGCATCTACCTCGCCAAGGGTGTTTATCCAGAGACGGATCCCTTTTTTACGGGCTTCATCCAATAGGGGCGACTTTTCAAAAGAGGGGTCGATGTGGATAATGTCGGTCATACCTTTGTCGATAATTTTTCGCATTTGGTCATCAGTATATGCCCTTGGCATCATCTTTATCCGGGGGTTGATCTTATAGAGGCTGTCCATCTCCGTATAATCATACAAAAAGAACAGCACCTGTTCTTCCATACCCAGCTCGGAAATGATTTCGTATGCCTTTTCCCGTGCCTCCATTCCACTGATTTTGAAGTCGATATCAATGATCGCCCGACCTTTGGCGTAGGCAAGCGCTTCCCGGAAAGTAGGGATCCGGTACGGCGTTCCTTTCCCCTGGTGGGTCAGATAAAACTGCTGGGTTTCGGCATAAGTAAAATCCCCCAGTTCCCCTTGCGCTGTAGTGGTTCGGTCTAGGCGCTTATCGTGGAGAAGCACCATAATACCGTCCCGGGTTTCGCGTACATCCAGTTCCACGATATCGGCTCCCGCCCGTATGGCCTCATCAATGGATGCCAGGGAATTTTCAGGTACAGTTAAGTGGCCACCACGATGGGCCGCAATGAGAATTCTCCCATCGGTAGTTGTGTTTATGTCTTGTGCAATGGCGAATTTTACAAATAAAATGGCCAGGAGGGTGAGGGTGATTTTTTTCATCTGTATAAAATTTTTGCTTTCAGCAGCCAGGCGGAAGGCCGGAACTTAAACCATTCCAGCCCGCGAAGCAATACGATCAACCAGAAAACAATACTATGAAAATACCGTTTAAGACTACTCGTATTTCGCTTTATTTTCGTGTTAATTTTGGAATTCTTTCATAAATCTTCCTGAAAATATGAATATTACAACAATTCCCTGACCGTTTTAAAGAAATTTAAACCGAACTCCGTACAACCAAATATTATTTCGTACCTTTGCACCCGATTTATCCGTTAGGGTCTCTGCATTTGGCAAAAGGAATTGAAACCTTTTATTTTTTTTACCCCTTCAGAGCAGAAAACGGATTCGTTCCGTGATGTTCACGTAAGGGCGTGTCGCTATCGCCTCAAAAAATTATCTTAAAAATACTATTGGCTGCACAGCGAAGCAGCTGATGCACTTATTGTATGCAAACATTAAAGTTTTCAGAACTTCCCATTTCAGATTATATCCTGAAAGCGGTAGAAGAAATGGGTTTTACCGAATCTACACCTATCCAGACTGCGGCTATTCCCGTGGTGATGTCGGGCCGTGACGTGATCGGCCAGGCTCAGACCGGAACCGGCAAAACGGCCGCCTTCGGCATACCGGCCATTGAACATGTAGACGCCGACGACCGCAACACCCAGGTGTTGATTCTGTGCCCTACCCGTGAGCTGGCCTTACAGGTAAAAGAGCAGATCACTCAACTGGCCAAATACAAAAAAGGACTCCTGGTGAGCGCCATTTACGGGGGAGAATCGTATGAAAGGCAATTTGCCAACCTCAAAAGAGGAACCCAGATTGTAGTAGGTACGCCGGGCCGTATCATGGACCACATCGAAAGAAAAACCCTGAAACTGGATCATATTTCAATGGTGATCCTTGACGAGGCCGATGAAATGCTGAATATGGGATTCCGTGAAGATATTGAGCAGATCCTTTCCCATGCGAAAGAAGAGCGCCAAACCGTGCTTTTCTCCGCTACGATGTCGAAAGAGATCATGAACATCACCAAAAAATTCCAGGACAACCCGGAAATCGTAAAAATCACGAAGAAAGAGATCACCAACACGAACATTGAGCAATCTTTCTACCTGGTTAAAAGGGAGGCGAAATTCGAGCTGATGGTACGCCTGATTGATGTACATGACCTCCAGCTGATGCTGGTATTCTGTAATACCAAGTCAAAAGTAGACGAGGTAGTGGAAGAGTTGCAGGCCAACGGTTATGCAGCCGAAGGACTGCACGGCGACCTGCGCCAGGCCGCCCGTAACCAGGTGATGAATAAATTCCGGAATGGAAATACCAAGATCCTCGTAGCCACCGACGTGGCTGCCCGGGGTATTGATGTAAGCGGTGTGGATGCCGTGATCAACTATGACCTGCCCATGGACCTGGAATACTACGTACACCGGATCGGTCGTACCGGACGGGCCGGAAAACTGGGCAAAGCCTTCCTGTTTATCACCAAACGCGACCGCACCCGGATGCGCGACCTGGAACACTACACCAAGGCGGTGATTCCCCAGGGAAAAATCCCTACGTCTGCCGACCTGGAGAAAGCCCGTGCCGATAAATTCATTGAAAAGATCCGCGAGAATATTGTAGAAGAAGATCAACAGCATTTCGAAGGAATTGTAGATCAGCTCAAGGAAGAAGGGTTTTATACCCACCAGATCGTATCGGCCCTGATGCGTATGCAAATCGGAACCGCACGCCGTTCCCAGTTCCGCGACGATGATATCTCCGATGAAGGAAGAGGCGTAAGGAGCGAAAAAAGCAAATTTGCTCCCCGGGACAAAAGCGAACGTTTTAACCGGCAAAAAGGAAGAAGTGCCGACGGTGGCCGCGTAACCGAAGAAGGCATGACCCGCCTGTTCATCAACCTGGGAAGAAAAGACAATGTTTCGCCCAACCATATCGTAGGGGCAATTGCTTCGGAAGCCCGTATCCCCGGACGGGTGATCGGACAGATCGACATGTACGATAAATTCAGCTTTGTGGAAGTACCCCACCGCGATGTGCGGAAAGTCATTGACGGAATGCGGGGAAAAACCATTAACCAGCGCGAAGCAAGTATTGAAGTAGCCAAATAACCCAAAGCCCGGCCAAGCGCCGGGCTTTTTCATTCCACATCTGCACCGGTCTCGCCCTTTTTCCTTATTATTGCATACAGTAAACTTCCATTGTATGCACCCCTCCCGGAGAAAAAGGCATCCATTTAAGCTATTCGGTCTGTTTCTTTTGGCCGGCACTGTAGCGCTCGTACTTCAGACCCTCATCAAAGCCGGTTCTTTCAAAACCGTGAAAGATTACGAAGAAGGGCTGACTGTGGAAACACTCGCTACTCCACCGGGCATTGAAGATCTGGATTACGACGCCGCTTCCGGTACTGTTTTTCTCAGTTCCCACAATCGTCGGGATCCACCCTCTACCGGCGCCATATACGCATTCAATCCGGTTACTCGCGAAACCCGAAACCTCACCGATCACCTCCAGCTTTCCGAATTTCGCCCCCACGGCATCTCTTTTATAGATTTTAACGGGAACAAATATCTTTTTGTCATCAGCCACCGGGATACCAAAAACGTGGTCATGAAGTTCCTTTTTCATAACGACTCTCTTCACCTCGAAAATACATATTCCAGCACCGACTTCGGTTCGCCCAATGATCTGCTGGCCGTGGGCGAAGATGCCTTTTTTCTTAGTAACGACCACGGAAGTGTGGGCGGCTGGAAGAAAACCGCGGCCGATTACCTGCGTCTCCCCGTAGGCAATGTGGTGTATTACGACGGACACCGTTCGGGTATTGTATTGAAAAACATTGCCTATCCGAACGGGATCGCTTTTCTGAACGACCGGGTGTATGTGGCGTCTACCCTGGGAAACACCATCGGCGTGTACCAGGCCGTATCTGCCAACTACCAGCTGGAAAAGGAAAAAACCATTAAAGTACCGGACGCGCCGGATAACCTGATGGTCTACGGCAACCGTATCTATTATGCTTCGCATCCTAAGCTACTGGCTTTTGCAGACCACGCCGGTGATGCCGGAAAAAGCTCCCCGTCATCGGTATACTACCTGGAAAGCGATAGCCCCCACCTGGTTTTCATGGACTCGGGAACGCGGCTTTCCGGCGCCAGCACCGCCCTTCCCGTACCCGATTCTTCGGGAAACGTTCAACTTTACATCGGGAGTGTTTTTGAATCGCGTATCCTCCAACTGAATAAAGTCAGAAATTGATTCCTAATCTCCCCGATTTATACTTAATTGCAGTTTCATAGTTATTGTAATTTTCAGACAGACCCAATGAGTTCGAAAAAAAACCTCAAAGAAGAAGCTTTAGAGTATCATGCCAAAGGCAGACCCGGTAAAATTGAAGTAATTCCCACCAAGGAGTATAGCAACCAGAGAGACCTTTCCCTGGCGTATTCTCCCGGTGTAGCGGAGCCCTGCCTGGCCATTCAGGCCAACCCTGACGATGCCTACAAATATACCGCCAAAGGAAACCTGGTGGCCGTAATCAGCAACGGAACCGCCGTTTTAGGCCTGGGAGACATTGGTGCCGTGGCGGGCAAACCCGTAATGGAAGGCAAGGGCCTTCTCTTCAAAATATTCGCCGATATAGACGTATTTGATATTGAACTGGACACCACAGACGTGGACGAGTTCGTACGCACCGTGAAGATACTGGAGCCTACCTTTGGCGGCGTAAACCTGGAAGACATCTCCGCGCCGGCCTGCTTCGAAATTGAAGAAAGGCTCAAAAAGGAGTTGAATATCCCCATCATGCACGATGACCAGCACGGTACGGCCATCATTTCTTCCGCCGCCCTGCTGAACGCTGTGGAATTGGTAGGAAAAGACCTTTCCAAAGTACGGATCATTGTCAACGGAGCCGGCGCTTCCGCTATCTCCTGTTCCCGCCTGTACCTGGCTTTGGGCGCCAATCCCGAAAATCTTTTCATGTTTGATTCGAAAGGGCTCATTCATCCTTCCCGCACTAACCTGGACGGAAAGAAAGCCGAATTCGCCAACGACCGCCTGGCGGCAGACACCACGCTGGAGCAGGCCTTGCAGGGAGCCGACGTATTTGTCGGTCTTTCCAAAGGAAACGTAGTGAGCCAGGATATGGTCAGGGGCATGGCCAAAGACTGTATCATCTTTGCGCTCGCCAACCCTACACCGGAAATTTCCTATGAAGATGCCATGGCCGCCCGTCCGGATATCATTATGGCCACAGGCCGCTCCGATTACCCCAACCAGGTCAATAATGTACTGGGCTTCCCCTTTATCTTCCGTGGCGCCCTCGACGTAAGGGCCAGCGAAATCAATGAAGAAATGAAACTGGCGGCCGTAAGAGCACTGGCCGAACTGGCCAAAAAACCTGTACCAGACCTTGTTAACCTGGCTTACGGGGAAGTCAACCTTTCCTTTGGGAAAAACTACATTATTCCGAAACCCGTAGACCCCCGCCTGATTACGGCAGTTTCAGTAGCGGTAGCCAAAGCCGCCATCGAAACAGGGGTAGCCAAACACCCTATTACCGACTGGGAAGGCTACGAACACCAGTTGACCAAGCGCCTGGGCCAGGACAATACCCTCAGCCGGGTAATCATGACCAAAGCCCGGAAAAACCCGAAAAGAGTAGTGTATGCCGATGCGGAAAACGTGACCGTACTGAAAGCCATTCAGCAGGTAGTAGAAGACCGCATCGCTATCCCCATTCTTTTGGGCAATAGAGAGAAAATCAATACGCTCATAGCGGAAAACAATATCCGGCTGCCGGGCCACATCGAGATCATAGATCCCCGTAACGCGGAAAATGCAGACGACGAAGCCCGTTTTGAACAGTTCGTGCAGTTCTTTTTCGAGAAACGCCAGCGCAAAGGCATCACCCTTCAGGATGCCCGCGACCTGGTTACGCGCAGAACCTATTACGGATGCCTCATGGTGAAACTGGGTTTTGCCGACACCATGATCGGGGGTATGACCCGGAATTATCCGGACACCGTGAAACCTGCCCTGCAAATCATCGGACCGGCCGACGGCGTACACAAAATTTTCGGTATGTATATCCTGATGAGTCGCTTCGGCCCTCTGTTCCTGGCCGACACCACCGTCAATTTCGATCCTGAGGTAGAAGAACTGGTCCAGATCGCCGAGATCACATCCGATATGGTGCAACAGCTGAACATCAAACCGAGAATCGCTTTTGTAACGTATTCCAACTTCGGTTCTGTACCTAACGGCCCCGCGCCCGTACGTTTACGGAAAGCCGTAGACGTACTCCGGAAGAAACACCCGGACATGGTGGTAGACGGAGAAATGCAGGCACACCTGGCGTTCGACACCGAGCTACTGAAAGAGCACCATCCTTTCTCCAAGCTGGCGGACGGTCCGGCCAACGTACTCATTTTCCCGAACCTGTCTTCGGCCAATATCGCGTATAACCTCCTGAAAGAAGTGGCGGGAATAGAAAAGGTAGGGCCTCTCCTGCTGGGTCTGAAAAAACCTATACAGGTGTTGCAGCTGGGTGCCACGGTAAGGGAAATTGTTAACCTGACGGCCATTTCGGTCCTGGAAACACTAAAACCGGAGTAAAGCTAACAGCTCAAAGCTGATAGCTAAATTTTTATACACATGAAACCATTCCTGCTGAGCGGGTTAATACTGGTGTTCCTTTCCTGCACCGAAAAGGAACACGACAAAGATGCACCGGAATCGCTCCTGGGCTTTATCCCTGAACATTATATGCTCACGGATACAGCCCGGGGCGATCTGAACCGGGACGGGCTTACCGACCTGGTGATGCTGCTGAGTCCGGAAGCGGATAGCCTTTCCGATCCCGATCAGCCGGAAGAACGCCCTTTGGTGTTGCTTCTCGGGCAGAAAGATCACACCTACAAGGAGGTCCTGCGTCATCCTAAAGCCGTTTACTGTACGGCCTGTGGAGGAATGCTGGGTGACCCTTACCAAAAGATATCGGTGCGTGACGGAGATCTGGTGGTGGAACACTTCGGGGGAAGTTCCTGGAAATGGGCCAGAACCACTACCTTTCGGTATGTGGCTTCCAAAGAAGACTGGTACCTTGCGGAAGATGCGGTAGTCAGTTACCACGGCGGCGATCCCGACAACCTGGAGACCCGGATTCTGACTCCCCGGGATTTTGGAGAAGTGCGCTTTTCAGCGTTTGATATCTACCACAGTGAGCAATCAGATCGATAAGGAAATTCTCCTGACCCTGGTACGCCAGAAAATGCCTTTCGGCAAGTATCAGGGTACACTCCTGGCCGACCTTCCCGTCAGTTACCTGGAATGGTTTATGCGGAAAGGAGGTTTTCCGCCCGGGAAACTGGGGATGCAACTGGCCACGGTATACGAGATCAAGCAGAACGGGCTACAGGACATCCTATACCGACTCAAAGAAATGGAACGCAAGTAACATAAAAATACGGTCTATGAGCTACTGCGACTTCTGCAAGTCTTTGCCGGCGGACAACCACCACCGGGTGTACCATGATTTTCATTACGGCTTCCCTATTGAAGACGACAACGAGCTGTTTGGGCGCCTTATCCTGGAAATCAACCAGGCCGGCCTCTCCTGGGACATTATCCTGAGAAAACAGGCCGCATTCCGGGAGGCATATTCCGGCTTTTCCATAGAAAAAATTGCCCGCTATACTGATGCCGACCGCGAACGTCTGCTGGATAACCCCGGCATTATACGTAACCGACTGAAAATAAATGCCGCTATACACAATGCCGGCGTTATTCTGGAGTTAAAGGAGAAACACGGTTCCTTTAAAAGCTGGATTGAATACCATCACCCCTTAAAGAAAGAAGAATGGGTGAAAATATACAAGAAAGTTTTTAAATTTACCGGAGGGGAAATTGTCAATGAATTCCTGATGAGTACCGGATACCTGCCGGGTGCGCATGACGAAACTTGCACCATCTTCCCCGAACACCTAAAGCAGACGGGCCTCGTATATCACGCGCACCCCTGATAGCGGTTCACCCTGTGCGGAAAGCTGATTGCAGTCGGCTACTCCGGCTAACAGCTAAAATTTTATATCGATGAAAAATTATCTTATCCTGGCCGTAGCGGCCGTTGTAGTCGCTTTCATTTTGCGGGATGCCGTCATCCAGCGCAACCGTACGGATAAAACCATTGCGGTCACCGGTTCAGGCAAGAAAGATTTCACTTCCGACCTCATTGTCTGGTCGGGAAGTTTCAACAAAACCAATTTTAATCTCAAAGAAGCCTACGCCCAATTGGATAAAGACCGGGAGTTATTGAAAAACTACCTGGTTTCCCAAGGTATACCTTCTGACGCCATTGTGTTCTCTTCGGTCAATATTAACCGGGACATCTCCAACGAGTACGATCCTCAAACCGGACGTTCCCGTACCACTTTTAACGGATTTAACCTTACCCAAAGCGTACAGATAGAATCCAAAGAAGTAGATAAAATAGAGGAAATCTCCCGGAAAGTCAGCGAAATCATTAACCAGGGTGTGGAATTCTATTCCAATGCCCCCGAGTACTACTACACCCAACTGGCCGAGTTGAAGGTGGAAATGATTGCAGACGCCACCAAAGACGCCAATAACCGCGCACGGAAGATCGCGGAAAATGCCAACGCCAAACTGGGCAAGCTCAAAAAGGCCAGCATGGGAGTGTTTCAGATTATCGCTCAAAATTCATCGGAAGACTTTTCCTGGGGCGGATCTTACAATACCTATTCCAAAAACAAAACCGCCACCATTACCACCCGCCTCGAATACGAAGTGAAATAGGATTTATTTCAGATTGTCCGGGATCACGTCCGGCATTTATTATCATTTTTCCGGGAAGCTATTATTAATATTTTTTATTAATTTTTCTTCTTTCTCCCTTGGAAAGAATAGGTTACATTCGCACAAATTAACTTCATCAAATCGTATGACAACTACACCTATCCAGACACTGGGCGAATTTATTATTGACCGCCAGGACCATTTTAAATACGCCACCGGTGAACTTTCCCGTATTTTGAGCGCTATACGACTCGCCACCAAAATTGTCAACAACCACGTTAACCGGGCGGCCCTGATTGATATCCTGGGCGACCACGGCGAAGAAAACATTCAGGGCGAGCGCCAGCAAAAGCTGGATGTATTTGCGAATACCACATTCATTAACACCCTTTCCCAGCGCGAAGTGGTGTGCGGTATTGCTTCCGAAGAAAACGAGGATTTTATCAGTATTGTCAGTACTAAAAACCAGGATTACTGCAAATATGTAGTACTGATTGACCCCCTGGACGGTTCATCGAATATCGATGTCAACGTTTCGGTGGGAACCATCTTCTCCATCTACCGGAGGGTCACGCCCGTTGGCACACCGGTCACCCTCGAAGATTTTCTCCAGCCTGGGCATGCCCAGGTAGCCGCGGGTTATGTGGTCTACGGCACTTCTACCCTACTGGTATACACCACCGGCCACGGAGTGAATGGCTTTACACTTAACCCGGGTATAGGGGTATTCTTTTTGTCGCACCCGGATATGAAATTTCCTGAAAAGGGAAAAATTTACTCTATTAACGAAGGAAATTACGCCAAGTTTCCAGCCGGGGTGAAGAAGTTTCTAAAGTATTGCCAGGAAGAAAAAGACGACCGGCCCTTTATATCCCGGTACATCGGTTCCCTTTGTTCAGATTTTCACCGGAACCTCTTAAAAGGCGGAATCTACATCTACCCCTCCGGCACCAACAATCCCAACGGCAAACTTCGCCTTCTTTACGAATGTAACCCCATGGCCTTCCTGGCCGAACAAGCCGGAGGAAAAGCCTCCGACGGCTTCACTCGTATCCTGGATATCCAGCCGAC
>JBEBRS010000040.1:0-17275 GCA_040394705.1 Leadbetterella byssophila | reverse complement strand
AAGAGTAGGATGAGTATTTGTAAAAATAGTTTTTCAATTGGCCGAATACTGCTTATAATCGCTTTATCCGGGAAGATTCTTTTTGCCCAGACCCTGATAGAAGGAACCGCCAAAGATACAGATCAAAAACCCCTACCTGCGGTCAACATCACCGCCAAAAATGAGGGGAAGTTCCTGGCCTTCGCCATCACCAAAACCGACGGTTCCTACGAACTGAAAATCACCGCCCCGGTCGACAGCCTCCTCATCACCGTCAGCAAAATGGGCTACACCAACCAGGAATACCTCCTCCCCAATAAAAATCAACGCCTGGATTTCGTACTTCAAAAGGGTGATTTCACCCTGAAGGAAGTGGTAGTAGAGGGTCCGCCCATCCGGCGCCGCGGCGATACCCTCTCATACAAAGTAGAAGAATTTCAGTCCGCCGCCGACCGCACCATCGGCGATGTGATCAAAAAACTCCCCGGTATTGACGTGGACGCCGACGGCAAGATCTACTACCAGGGAAACCCCATTAACCGCTATTACGTGGAAGACATGAACCTGCTGGACGGACGCTACGGCCTGGTGAACGAAAACCTCCCCCACGGCAAAGTGGCCACCGTGCAGGTCTATGAAAATCACCAACCTATCCGCGCGCTCGACAGCCTCCGCCCGTCTGAACGCGCCGCCATCAACATCAAACTTAAAAATAAGGTAACCAAAACCGGAAATTTTCAATACGGAGCGGGCTTTGAACCTTTTCTCTGGAATGTCAACGCCACCCCCATTGTGTTTGTCCCGAATTTCCAGTTTCTGGCCTCCGTGAAATCCAATAATACGGGCGAGAACCTGTTTCCCCAGTTTTACGACAGCTTCCAAAACGAACTGTTCGCTAAAGAAAACTGGCTGAGCGTTTCTTCGGCTAGTCCACCCGGCTTTTCCCCGAAGCGCTGGATGGATAACCGGTCGCATGCCCTCTCCCTGAATACCCTGAAAAAGACGACCCGATCCCTGGAGATGAAACTGAATACCTCCCTCATCCTGGATCAGCAGAAACGCGCGGGGACCGGCACTACCGCCTACTTTTTAGAGGGCGAAACCGTACACTTTACGGAAGATATTCACAGCCGGCTCCGAACCAATCACCTTTCAGGCACCCTGGAACTCATTAAAAATGTACCCAAGGCCTATTTTACCAATAAGCTTACCTTTGAAAAAGAGTGGCGGGCCGACCAGGCGCAAAATGAACGGCTCACCCGGCTTTACGACCAGGAAAACAGCACCGGGAACTTCCGAATAAGTAATAATTTTCACCGGATATTTACCCGAAGCCATACCACCTATAATTTTTATTCCCTTACCTCTTACGCACAAAATATCCAGACCCTGTCTGTCAAACTTACCGACACCGACAGCCTGGCGACCCCGCAGCAGGGCTTCTCCCACCGGGGTTTTAGCACACATCACTACGCCGATTTTTCGGTACGGATAAAAAAACGCTTTTCCATAGCGCTGCGGACAGGTTCCCAAATAGCGCTTTCGCATATCCATACCGAGCTGAGTGGCCATGAGGTGACGACCGATACCGTCAATAATTTTCAATGGAACACCTTTAAAACCTACGTTTCGGCAGGCATGACCCTCACTCCCGGCAAATGGTGGCTCAACCTGAATTTACCCCTCGCCCATTATTATATAGACTATACCCCGGAAGAACGCCGGCGAACCCTTAGCCGCCTGGTACCGGAACCCATGCTGAACGCGCGCCTGAAAAGCGCCCCCGGCCTGGAATTTACCGGCAATATCCGGTACAGTAATCCCCTGGCTCGCCTGGGCGATATGTACACGGGAAGCATCATGCGAAACTACCTTAGTGTGGTCAGCAAAAATACCGACTTTACAGACGACCGGCGACTTAGCGGCGGGGCGGGAGTAAATTACAATAATGCCGTCTCGGGTCTGAGTTTTAATCTCAACCTGAACGCCTCACGGGGCACCCTGAATCGGCTGGCCCAAAACTATATTCTTCCTGACGGTTCCAGTGAAGTGCGTTATACGGAAAAAAGAAACCTAAGCCATACACAGTCGGGAAGAGTGCAACTGACCCAGTACCTCTTCGGGCTTAAAACATCACTCTCCGCGGGTTTGTTGGTGATGAAATTTCAAAACGAACAATCGGTGAATGGTCACCCGGGTACTTTTACCAACCGCACGCTTGAACCCAATGCCCTCATCACAGTAAACCGTTTCAAACAGATGGAGCTGACCTACGCCACCCGATACACCCATGCGAAAGGCAGTAACCACACGGAAAGCATAAGGCAGTTTCAGCAGCAGGTAGGCATGGCGCTGAGCGTGGTGAAAAATACCGTGTTCGTAGCCAATGCCGAACACCACCGGATCAATACACAAAATTACTTTTTCAGTGACCTGACCGTTCGCTACACCCTTCCTAAGATCAAACAGGATTTTGAACTGGGCGTGGTCAACCTTTTTGACCAGGACACCTTCCGGAACATTTACCTGAACAACTACGTCATGCAGGAAACGGTCTTCCGGCTAAGGCCCCGGCAATTCCTAATCAGGGGCAGTTTCCGGTTGTAGGCTACCCTCCGCCCTGCTGCAAACCAGTTCCAGACATTACTTCACTGTAAACCGCACCCCCAGAAACCCCCGAATTCCCTGGTTAGAGGCATATACGTACGACGGGTCGAAGGTTAAACCGTAGGGATTTTCTTCCGTAGGCAGAGGACTTCCGCCGGAATCGAATATCACCTGCTTATCAAAAGGATCGTGCGCCCGGGCAATCAGGAAAGGGACCTTTTTGGAAGGGGTCCAGTTGAGCAGGTTTTTAATCCCTCCGTAAATTTCCCACCGGTTATTGAAACTCTTCATTGCCTGTATGTTCTGAATACTCCAGGTGGGAGAGTACTCCGGCCGGGGATCGGTATCTCCGAGCAGGGGCAGGCGCATGGGTCCGTACAGGTTCCCGGTATAATCTATCGTGATTTTCGGCCTGGGAAAGGTATATCCTATGCTCCAGGTGCCGGTAAACCGTTCGGCAAACATTTGCCTTTCTTTCTCCCCTTGTTCCCTATTGTACACGTCCATCAGCGTACCGCCCACCAGTACCTTTAAACCGCCGGCAAAGGCCGCATCTACATTCAGCGACACTCCTTTGGATACGGCGTGGCCGGCCAGATTGGCATAAATGATTTTATTGGGATCGGTATCGTAATCCGGGATAATCTTGTTGGTGAAATAGGTGTAAAATGCGGTGGCATCCAAGCTGAGGAAGGTTCCGCCCGCCAGGTAAAACCTCTTCACCAGGTTGGCGTTCCCATTCCAGGAGGTTTCCGGCTTCAGATCTTCCAGGAAAACCACGTCACGCGATCCGGTCAATGCCGCATGGTCTTCGGTAAATACATTGGCCACCCTGAAACCATTGCCGCCGCCTAACCGGAAGACCGTCTGTTTGTTGCCTGAACTCCATTTATAATTTATCCGTGGCGACAAGATACTTCCGTGTACCGAATTGTAATCGTATCGGGCACCCAGCATGACCGTATGATTCGGACTCAGTTTTATCTCATCCTGCAGGAAGATACCCGGGAGATGGGTGTGGTGGGCCAGGTTACGGTTTCCTGCAAAAGTGGCCGGTGTATTGTCGTCATAGTACGTATATCTATACGCGAGACCCGCCAGCACATCATGAACGCCCGCTTTTGCACCGTATGTTAACTGACCGAAGTAAATGTTCTGATTGGCCTGATAAGGCACATTGCCATAAACCGAGTTCTGGTCGTGCCCGTTTCCGCTGAACATGAAATTGAACTGAGACGACAGCTTATAGTTGCCGAAAAGCTCCCACCGCTCGGTATAAATACTTTCTCCGTATATTTCATCTCCGCCCCTGAAAGAGGAATTCCAGTTCATTTCTCCGCCCCAGCGATCTTCGTACATATACCTTCCTGCCAAAGAAAGCTGGCGCCCGCCTTTCTGCTGAAAATCCCATTTATTAAAGAGGGAGATCCTGTGCTGAAGCGTCAAATCCGTAAAGTTATCCCGGTTATTGTCCACGGGGTTCTGGTAATTAAAATAATTGACCCCCACCAAAGACCACGCCTTTTCTCCCGCTTTAAATTTCGCAGCCAGGTCTACGTTCACTTCTCCCCAGGTGGTAGTAAAAGCATCGGCAGAAAAAACAGGCGCTTTACCAGGCGTTTTGGTAATCATATTGATCAGTCCGCCCACGGCCTCGCTTCCGTAAAGCGTAGAAGCCGGACCCTTCACCACCTCCATCCTTTCGATCAGCGCCTGAGGAATCCCGCTCAGGCCGTACACGGTAGACAAGCCGCTCACCATGGGCATACCGTCTATCAGCACCATGGTATACGGCCCTTCAAGGCCGTTGATGTGGATATCACCGGTGTTGCAGACATTGCAGTTGACCTGGGGCCGCACCCCGTTCACCATTTGCAGGGCATCAAATACCGAAGGCGTGGGATTCGCTTTAAAAAACCGGGCCGTAAAAACCTCTACCGGCACGGGGCTGTCCATTCGCGAAACCTCTTTCATGGTACCGCTGACCACCACTTCATCCAGGGTATTTCCGGTGGGCGTCAGCACAATATCGTCCAGGATATTCGCTCCGGGCGCTACTTCCACCGCTACCGCGGCTCGACTGTACCCCAATAAGCTAACTTCAATGGTTTGTTTTCCTGTAGGCACATTCACCAGCACAAATGCACCTTCCGCATCGCTTATCCCTCCTATGTTCTGTCCTTTTACCGTCACGGTGGCGGCTTCCACGGGTTTTCCTCCGGAACGTACCGCCCCCGTCACACGCACCGTCTGGGCCTGTAACATTATACTTGCCGTATACAAAACTAAAAATATCCCAATAGATCTCATGTGCATAAAATTTGGCTGTGAGCTGTGAGCTGTGAGCTGTGAGCTGTGAGCTGTGAGCTGGTGCAACGCCGTTTGTTGAAGATCAACCTTTTTTCTTGTACAAAGATAGAAAAGTTAGATTAATCTAACAAATATATTTTGAAAATAAAATTTTATCTTGTAGAAAATCTCTGATGGCCATGCGGGGGAGTAGCCATTCAGGAGAACTCTTCCCGGGCCAATTCGGCATTGACCATAGCGCCGGTCATGTTCCCTCCCGCTACCGCATTGGCTACAGAACGCACCATACCTACATTATCACCGCAGGCATATACCCCATTAACAGAAGTTTTATGCAAAGCGTCTACCCGGAGATAACCGTGTTCTGTTAGTGTGCAGCCCAATGCGACCGGTATATTGCAATGCTGCTCAAACGGCAAAGCGGCATACAACGCTTCAAAATCCGTCCGTGTCCCATCTCCCGTGATGATGTGCGTGACCCACCCCTTATCATGTACGATTTCTATGATTTTCTCCTCTCTGACCTTAATGTCGTATTTTTTGAGAAGAGCCATCTGATCTGCTGTAAACGTAGCTGGCCCTGAGGTGAAAATTACAGGGTTTGGCGTCAGATTACGTACCAACGATACAAGGTGAAACGCCTTATCCCCATTGGCTATAATCCCTGTCTTACGCCCCCCGAATTCATAGCCGTGACAATACGGACAATGAATTACCGAGATCCCCCAACATTCTGAAAAGCCGGGAATGTCCGGAGAGATATCTTTGATTCCAGTAGCAAAAATGAGTTTTTTACCGTACCATGTTTCGCCCTCTCCGGTTACTATTTCAAACCCGTTTTTCACCTTACGCCCCGATATCGCTACACCGTTCCGGAATGTCACCGTATCATAGGCCAGTACCTCCCCTTTGGCTTTTTCTGCAATAATGACCGGGCGCTCGCCGTCGCGGGTAAGGAAATTATGGGAGTGAGGCGTGGAACGGTTACAGGGAAGGCTACTGTCAATAATAAGTACTTTCCGTAGCGAACGCCCCAGCGCCATCGCTGCGGAAAGCCCTGCATAACTCCCTCCGATAATGATCACATCAAAATTCTTCATGTTATTAACTCCTTTTATCGCCAATTTGTCTGCCTGATGGCATGCCGTTCTACTCAAAAAATTTATTACTTGCAACAACGCTGCAAATATAGACAAATATTCATAAATGCAACATTGCTGCAAATAAATTTGCGCACAAACAGACATGTGCTCTACAATCCAATTAAGAATTTAAAGGTATCAACCCGATAAAGGAAATTTAACGTTGACTTGCTTCAATTTCGTAGAGCTCAAATTGGTAGCCGGTTTGGTAATCCACCCATCCAAAGTTACCGACATGTGAGACTTTACTGCCTGTGACATAGCTTTCGGGGCTTCTCTCTTTTGCATTGTAGGGCAAAAACAACCATTTTTTTCGCTTTTTAAAATGTTCCAGGTCGGCAAAACGGATAATATTTATGTCAAATGGGCTATTATGATAATCCAAAACATAATTTTCACTTCGTACAGCCCTGCGATGGGTCATAGCCATTACATGCCCGGGCATTAAATACGCTATTACCCCACTAAGTGAGCCTGACACTTCGGGAGCAGCCATGACGATGACATCATCTGCCCCTATTTTCTTACTTGTCGTTTCAGTAAAGCTGATGAAGTCTCTTTCATTCGGAATCTTTACCAGGCTAAGAAATGAGTTAATGCTTAATAATAACAGAATAGCGGGTATTAAGCCCTTTTGAAAATCGTTTTTGAGATTTGCGGCAGCTTGCGTAGCAAAAAACATCCAGAGAAGACCTCCGGCCGGCACCAGGTATCTTGATAACAAAAGCGGCTTTACCGTCAAAGACAAGACAGTACCGAAAATAAGCAGGCACACCATACCTACCACACCGCTGAAGAAAAAGTAATCTTCAAATTGTTTCGACTTTTTAATAACGAAAGAAATCAAGGAAAAAGCAAATAAAAACAGGAGCACAAAACTGGTAAAAAACCCTCCGGAAGTAAATAGAGACAGAACGAACTTCACAGAGTCTGTCCAGTAGAAATCAGCTATCCAAAAATCATCAACAGCCACCATAAACTGCCTTTTAACAATGATGAGCCAGGGTAAATACAGAAGAAATGACAATAACGCAATAAACAATACGGTTTTTACTCTTTTAGGATTGTAAAACCACGTATATAGCATAAAAATGCTGTAAACTATGCCTGTCATAAGGCCGGCGTAATACTGCGTATAAAAAGTGGCCAGAAAAAACAGAAACAACCCCACATACCATCGGTTTGAATCTGTCTGGAGTGCGTAAAAAGCCGAAATGTGGGTCATAGTTACAAAAAACAATGCCCAGCTATACATTCTTATCTCTAAGGAATACAGAACCATTGCTTTAGAGGCCAAAAATGCAAGTACAAATAGTACAAATGCGTAACCCCCAAAGTACTTTTTAAGCATTCTCCTTGTCAAAATCAGCGTGAAAACCACAGGTAGAAGCGATACCATGCGTGCAACAAACACGCTGCTTCCAAAAATTTTTATGAAAATTTTCAGAATAAAATAATACAAGGGCGGATGGAAGTCATTTGCTGTAAATTTCAGTATATCCGCCCAGGAGCGTTTAGCCATGGCCATAGAGTATGCTCCGTCAAACCAAAGCGTATTGTTTATATAAGAAAGGTAGATGCCTGCTAAAACGAAAGCAATTATAAAGACCTTACCTGTAACGGAATAAATTTTTTCCTTGTTTTTCAACAGCGTAGTCTTCATGGGAAAGGGTTAGAATATTCGTCAAATTATGGATCACCCATTTATCTTCGCCTGTTAAAATGTCTGATATCTAAGGATGAGGTCTCCGCCGTATACCTTTTGTATACTTCTTCGCCCTCATCCTAAACACCATGGCCAAAGTAAACTACTATTTTTCAAATATTCTCCCCGGCGATAAAACGGATACTTCTCAGGCCGGATCCACCATCAGTTTGATCCCGTCTACCTTTTTGATCTTCACTCTCGCATTTTTTTCAATACTCTGGTCAGTATCCGAATAGGCGATCCAGTCGGCACCCCGGTAAAAGACCTTGCCTTCTCCGTGAGGAGGAATGGGCGTGGAAACTTTTGCGAAGTCATCTACAATTTCCTTAAATTCTTTCGAATTCTTATCAAAGACCTCCAGGAGTCGTTTGCGGAAGATAAGCAGGCTTCCCAGGGAAGCTACCCCGAAGATCAGCAACTGGGTGGTCAGGTCGTCGGCGAGTCCCAGGTATATAAAAAGCGCGGTAATCAATGCGCCTATGCCGAAGAAAATGGAGTAGAACGAGACCGACAGAATCTCGGCGATCAGCAAGGCTACTCCCACCACAATCCAAATACTAATAGGTTCCATTTTATTTTTTGTTTTCTTGTTTTATCACACTCATTGCCGTGGCTATCACACTTGACATGTCTGCAAGGTTAGCCGGCAGAATCATCGTATTGTTAGTTTTCGCCAGTTTACCAAACTGCTCAATGTAGTCTTCCGCCACCCTCAATTGCAGGGCCTCCATCCCGCCTTTTTCCTGGATGGCCTCCGCGATCAGGCGAATCGATTCCGCCGTAGCTTCCGCTACCGAGCGAATGGCGGAAGCCTCTCCTTCGGCCTGGTTGATCTGCTGTAACTTCTGGGCTTCTGACTCCAGTACCAAACGGGCTTTTTCTCCTTCCGCCACGTTAATCGCAAACTGCTTCTTTCCTTCCGATTCCAGGATAACGGAACGTCTTTCCCGTTCGGCCTGCATCTGCTTCTCCATGGCCTGCAGCACAGTAGAAGGTGGAGTAATGTTCTTGATCTCGTACCGCAGTACTTTTACTCCCCAGCCAATGGCCGCCTCATCAATGGCGGCTACTACGGCATGGTTAATCACCATCCGCTCCACAAAAGTTTTATCCAGATCTATCTTACCGATCTCGCTCCTCATCGTGGTTTGCGCCAGCTGGGTTACCGCAAAAACAAAATCATTAATACCGTAAGACGCCTGTTTCGGGTCAATTACCTGTAGAAATATCACTCCGTCAACCCGCACCTGAACGTTATCCTTCGTGATACAGATCTGTTCGTGAATATCGTAGGCCTTTTCTTTCAGACTGTGCTTATACGAAATCCGGTCAAAAAACGGGATGATAAAGTTAATACCGGGCTGAAGCACGCCGTTAAACTTCCCCAGGCGCTCGGCAATAAAAGCGGTCTGCTGGGGTACCACTTTCACCCCCATCATAATCAGAACCACCACCAAAAACACAATAGCAAGTACAGGATACATAATATAGATTAATTTAAGTGTTAGAATACGAATATCTTATTACAAAAATATCATATATCCCGGTTCAGGCAACATATTTCGGATAAACGTATGCTTTCAAAAGAAGATAGGTTTCGCAGGCGGACAAACGGAAAATAAATTATCTTTGCTCCTCATTCAAATTGTATTTATTTTGAGCCAGTATCATATCCGGAAAGCAACGGGAGAAATAAAAGAACGTATTGCCCTGGTATCTTCGAAAAGCGAAAGTAACCGCGCCCTTATTATTGATGCCCTCACAGGCTTTCAAAATGAGCTGCAAAACCTCTCCGCCGCCCGCGATACCCAAACCATGATCCGCCTCCTCCGCTCGGAAGAACCCGAGGCCGATGTACTGGATGCCGGCACCACCATGCGTTTTCTGACCGCCTATTTCACCGCTACCCGCCAACCCCGTATCATGACAGGCACGCCAAGGATGTGCGAACGGCCCATCGGCCTGCTGGTGGAAGCCCTGAAAGAACTGGGCGCCGACATCGAATACCTGAACCGGGAAGGATACCCCCCCTTGAAGATTAACGGCTTCGGGCCACAGAAAAGCCGGCACATAAAAATCCGCG
Organism: Leadbetterella byssophila; assembly: GCA_040394705.1. Taxonomy (GTDB): domain Bacteria; phylum Bacteroidota; class Bacteroidia; order Cytophagales; family Spirosomataceae; genus Leadbetterella; species Leadbetterella byssophila_B. Next base: position 7,446 of record JBEBRS010000040.1, on the reverse strand, counting down.
GAGACGTGAGCAGCCAGTATATTTCGGCCCTGCTCATGATTGCCCCCGTGCTGGAAAAAGGCCTGGAAATTGAATTGACAGGAGAAGTGGGCTCGGTACCCTACATCACCATGACCCTACGGCAGATGGAAGCCTCGGGCGTAGAGGTAACCGCCGACTGGGAAAACAAAAAACTTGACGTAAAGCCTCAGTCTTACCGGCCCGTGACCTATACGGTCGAATCGGACTGGTCGGGCGCCTCCTACTGGTATTCGGTGGTGGCACTGTCGCCATACTCCGGTACCGAAATCGAATTGCTCGGACTGAAAGAAAACTCTCTCCAGGGCGACAGCGCCATTGTGGAGATTATGGCCCGACTAGGAGTAAAAAGTACCTTCACCCCGGAAGGCGTATTGCTGCAAAAAACGGCCCCGGAAAAAACATTTACCTGGGACTTCTCGCATTGTCCCGACCTTACCCAAACCGTGGCCGTAGTCCTGGCCGGACTAAAAATCGAGGGGGAACTCACCGGTATAGAAAGTCTGAAAATTAAGGAAACCGACCGCGTACTGGCCCTTCAAAACGAACTCCGCAAAATAGGCGCAGAGCTCATAGAAACCGAAGCCAATCACAAATATAAGGTGACCCATTTCGCTGAAGCGTCCGGGGCAGGCACCCCCATAATCGAAACCTACGACGACCACCGAATGGCCATGGCTTTCGCTCCCGTGGCTATGTTAAGAGATGTAATCATCCGGGAACCGGGCGTGGTGGCCAAATCGTATCCGAGCTATTGGGATGATTTGGGAAAGATGCTAGAAATAAACTAATTCCGGAATGAATTTGTTATTTTTCTAAACAAGGTAAATATACATTATGACAACGGTAAGTTTTGAAATAGAACCTTCAAAGGTGAATGCGGTGAAGACCGCTTTAAAAGCTTTGGGTATCCTGCAAATCAAAGTGAAGGAACAAGAGACCCCTTCAAAAAAAATGACAGAAAGGATTGAGAAAGCACACCAGGAGTATCTTAATGGAGAAACCCGGAAAATTGATCCGGCAAAATTATGGGAAAGTATTTAATCGAATTCTCCAAAGAAGCGCTAAAAGATCTGCAACTTATTAAGAAATCTGGCAAAAAAGCGGATATCCAAAAAATCAACAACTTTCTAGCGGAAATACAGGTAACTCCCAGAAGTGGTACAGGACAACCCGAGCAGCTAAAATACCAGGACGGAGAGGTATGGAGCAGAAAAATCAATAAGAAAGACCGGCTCGTCTACCGAATCTACGAAAACAAGCTCATCATCATTATTATTAGTTCATACGGGCATTACGGCGATAAATAAACATCTTGATTCTTTAAAGATCAGATAGTAAATTTGTTTCTGTACATATTCTACCGTTATGCGCCTGATTTTCCTTTTCTTTTTTGCTCATTTCTGCTTCGCCCAGAGCTTCACAGTTAGTGAGAACCAACGTTATATTCTCAAAGACCAAAAGCCCTTTATCTGGATTGGAGATACCGCCTGGGAGCTGTTCCACGCCCTCGACCGTGAAGCGGCGGAATATTACCTTTCTACCAGGGCAGCGCAGGGCTTTACCGTGATCCAGGCGGTGGCCCTGGCCGAACTCGACGGGTTAAACACCCCTAATGCCTACGGTCATACTCCCCTGATCAACCAGGATCCGACCCGGCCGAACGAGGCTTATTTTGAGCATGTGGATTATATCATTGACAAAGCCGGGGCCCTGGGCCTGACCGTAGCACTCCTCCCCACCTGGGGCGACAAACTCTTTAAGAATACCTGGGGTACGGGTCCAGAGGTACTCACACCCGAAAATGCCTTTATTTACGGTCGCTGGATAGGAAACCGTTACAAAGACCGGCAAAATATTATCTGGGTGACCGGCGGCGACCGCAACCCTCGACCGGGAACCTCTGACGCAGAAGTCTGGCGTGCCATGGCAAAAGGCATTGAAGCCGGCACCGGCGGGCCTGAGAAAGCACTGATTACTTTCCACCCTCAGCCCAATGAACAAGGGGGATCAGAATGGTTTCATAACGAGGCCTGGTTTGACTTCAACATGTTTCAGACGGGGCACTGCCGGGATGTGAATGTATACGAAAAGATCTTCAATGCCTGGAACCGACTGCCCCATAAGCCCGTATTAGACGGTGAGCCTATCTATGAAGATCATCCGGTATGCTTTAAGGTAGAAGAACACGGGGTATCCACCGCCTATGACATCCGGAAATCTGTATACCTGAGTGTATTTGCAGGCGGGTTTGGGGTGACTTACGGCTGCCACAATATTTGGCAGATGTACCGCGAGGGCCGCCAGCCGGTAAACGGGCCGGGCAGTTTCTGGCACCAATCACTGCACTTGCCTGCCGCCAGCCAGATGCAGCACCTGAAAAAACTGATCAGTTCACGGCCTGTAACGGAGCGGGTGCCTGACCAGGGCCTGATTCTGGAAAATGACCTGCCGGCACAGGAAAGGATACAAGCCACCCGCGGCAAAGATTACGCTTTTATCTATACCGCTTACGGTAAATCATTTACAGTAAACTTAGGAAAAATATCGAGTACAAAGCTAAAAGCCCAATGGTATAATCCCAGAAACGGAGAAGCGCAAGATGCGGGGGAAATAAAAAATAAGGGAAAGCATGTGTTTACTCCTCCCGCCACAGGATTTGGGCATGACTGGGTGTTGATATTGGATGGTGTTCAATAACTTGACCTACGCGTGGTAAAATACCCGCTTCACCCGCTCTGACACCCCCGTCAGTAGTTCGTAGGGAATAGTACCTACGCATTCCGCCAGGTCGGAAACACACGGATTTTCACCAAAAACAATAACTTCGTCGCCTTCCCGGCAATCGACCTCCGTGACATCAATCATGGTCATATCCATGCAAATCCTTCCTACCGTTTTACAAAGTACCCCATTGACATTTATACGGCCCTTCCCATTACCAAAGCGCCGGTCGTAACCGTCTGCATAACCAATAGCAACCGTAGCAATCCGGGAATCACGCTCCAGCAACTCGCTACGACCATACCCTACGGTTTCACCGGCCGGCAACGACTTGATCTGGGAAATGGTGGTTTTCAGGGTAGCTACGGTTTCCAGAACCCCGTTTTCCATGCCGGACGCCTCCACACCGTAAAGCCCGATCCCCAGTCGCACCATGTCGTAGCGGGCTTCCGGAAAGCGAATGATCCCGGCTGTATTGCAGATATGCCGGAGCGGCGTACAGCCGGTTTCCGAAATAATCCGGGAAGAAACCCGCTCAAAGCAGGCGATTTGTTCTTTGGAAAAAGCGTTGTGTTCTTCAGCGTCTGCTCCTGCCAGGTGGCTGAAAATACTGGCCACTTCCACCTTAGGATGTGCTTTCAGTATCTCTGTCAATGCCCCCGCTTCACTTTCCATAAAGCCCAGGCGGTGCATGCCCGTATCGATTTTCAGGTGTATCCGGGTGATTTCCCCCGGCCTCCACAGCATTTTAGCTTTGAGGTAGGCTTCCAGCGCCCGAAAACTGTATATCTCAGGTTCGAGGCCATGCTCAAAAATGGTGGAGTAACTGTCGGGGTCGGCGTTCATCACCATCACCGGCAGGGTAATCCCGTTTTGCCGCAAAGCCACGCCCTCGTCAGGATAGGCCACCGTGAGATAATCCACCCGGTGATATTGGAGCCAGGCGGCCACCTCATTGCCGCTGCCGTACGCGAACGCCTTTACCATCACCATCAGCCTGATATGCGATCCTATCCTGGCGCGATAAAAGTTCAAATTGTGGGTAATGGCGTCCAGATTAATCTCCAGAGCCGTACCGTGGATACGCTTCACCAGCTTCTCTACAATTTTTTCGAAGGAAAAGGCCCTGGCTCCTTTGACCAGGATGAGTGACTTCTGAAAGGTCTCCGCCATGCCGCTATTCAGAAATTCATCGGTAGAACGGAAAATACGCACCACGGTACCCGGTAACTCCGGAGGATCTTTATACAGTCCGTGGCCTATACCAATGAAAGTCTTGATTTGCTGAGGGCCGATCAGGTCTTCCATTTCTTTGACAAGCTCCCTCCGGGAAAGTCCGGACTGAAACATATCGCTTAAAACCAAAATCTTATCTCTACTGGTATGGGTCTGACTCATAAAATTCAGCGCCATTTTCAACCCTCCCAGGTCGTTGTTGTAGGTGTCGTCAATGACATAATTCCCCTCCCGCCCTTCTTTCAGTTCCAGCCGCATTTCTACCGGATTCAGAAAGCGAAACCGCTCAAAAAACTGCCCCACCTCTCTCTCCTTCAGGAGATATTGCCCGGCGTATGCGCAGTGTATTGCATTCTCCACAGACGCATTATCGGGGAAGGGCAGACTCAATTTTTGAGACAGATCGCCCAGAGAAATGATTATGCTTAACGCATCGCCCTCGCGCCTTATGTCTGAGGCAGACCATGAAATCAAACGGATATCCGGGTTTAAAGGCCGTAAAAAATGTTCAATCTCCTCTTCTATTTCCCGGTGATCCCGGCAATAAACCAATGCTTCGGCACCCCGGAAAAGCAAAAGCTTCTCCCTGATCTTCTGACGGTTATCCCGAAACCCCTCGCTGTGCGATGACCCGATGTTGGTAAAAATACCCAGCGTAGGCCGTACCATCTTCTCCAGGGCCTGCATCTCGCCCGGCTCGGAGATTCCGGCCTCGAAAATACCCAGATCGTTCTTGGAAGACATCTCCCAAACCGACAAGGCCACCCCTATCTGGGAATTGTAGCTCCGGGGGCTTTTGACCACGTCAAAGTCTTTTTCCAACAGGGAACTCAGCCATTCCTTCACCATGGTCTTACCGTTGCTGCCTGTAATTCCCACTACGGGATAACGATATTCCGCCCTTTTCCGGGTAGCAAGTTCCTGTAGGGCAGTTATGCTGCTGCGTACGCCATAGGCCCGGATGCCGGGCTTCTCCAAAAACAACCTCAGTTCTGTACTCAATGCGTCTTCTTCCACCACAAACTCCCTTAAACCCTCCCGGAACAGGTCCGGTATAAACCGGTGTCCGTCGTGCCGACTCCCCTTAATGGCAAAAAAAACGCTTTTCCCCGGATCCGAAAGAAACCGGCTGTCGGTCAGCAACACCTTCCCCTGACCTTCCAGCTTATCTATATCCAGAAACATTGCTATAGTATTCTAAATTCTGATAGATGACTGACATCCTGGCAAGCCCTAATGTCATTTTCCGAACCTTATATTTCCTGTATGCCGAATATGACTTATAAAGAAAAGCCACTCAGCAATTCTCTATATTCTTCGATCTCCCGCTCCTTGCGCGCTGCACTCCATCCCAGCTCGGTTGCCATGATCTCTCCTACTTTGTGTACCGCCTCACTGCACGACTGCCAGTCCAGTATTTCCCATCTTACCCGCCTCGCCATAAAATCACGGATGGTTTGCGCCATCTCGTAACGGCAGGCAAACATCACCTCTGCACTCAGATACGGCTGGGAGGGGTGCAGCTTTTCACTGTCCAGAGCCAAGACCTCCGGCGCCTCGCAACCGTAGTAGCTGAGCAGCCTGTACCACAACGTATCTTCGGTGGCGGCGGGCTGCTCAATCTCCCTGTCGTTGCCCACCAGTTTATACTCCCGGGTAAGGCATTCGTTCTTTTTCCCGAAAAGGGCATCTATGGCATCCAGGGTATCCTGGGCCATCAGGCGGTAGGTGGTCCATTTCCCTCCCAGGAGGCTGATCAGTCCGCTGCCTTCGTCTACCTCTACCTCGTGGTCACGCAGTAATGATTTTGTATTTTCTTCGCTTCTCCTCCGTGCGAGCAGCAAGGGGCGCACCCCGCCGAAACCGGCTCTGACCTCGTCCATTTCCGGTACTTCCTTCAGGTAAGGGCGGGCCGTTTCCAACAGGTAAGCGGCCTCCTCTTTTTCCAGGCGGGGCTCGCGGCTTCCACCTTTGTAAGGCGTATCGGTAGTGCCTATCATCACCTTGCCCCGGAAAGGAATGACAAAAATCAGTCGACCGTCTGCGGTCTTAGGAATCAGCAGGGCCTTGTCGCCCTCAAAGTATTTTCCCGGCACCACCACATGTACTCCTTTGGAAGGCACGATCCGGCGTTCTTCCCCCGAATTGGCCATCAACCTGATAGCGTCTGAAAACGGCCCGGTGCAGTTGATAAACCGCTTGCTCTTTACGGTAAAATCTTTCCCGCTCAGCACATCCTGCACCCGGGCGGCCATCAACCTGCCCGCGGAGTCTTTCTCAAAGCCGGTCAAGCGACAATAGTTAGCTACCGCAGCCCCTTCCCGCGAAGCGGTTTTGATCAGCGCCAGTACATAGCGGGCATCGTCGAGCTGTCCGTCGTAATACAACACCCCGCTATGCGCCCAGGGGGTAATGTTCGGACTTTCGGTCAGCATCTCCTTCCGGGTTAGCCACCGTGCCGACGGGAAATGATCCCTAAGTGCAAAAAAGCCGTAGAGTTTCAGTCCAATAAAGTAGTACAGTCCTTCTAAAGCGCTGTAGACAGGTGTAATAATTCCTAGCTTTTTGGTGATATAGCGGGCATTGGAATACAGGTATTTTCTTTCTTTCAGCCCGTGCTTCACCTGTTTTAATTGTCCGAAATCCAGGTTTCGGAACGCCTGTTCCAGGTAACGCACCCCCCCGTGAATCAGTTTGGTAGATTTAGAAGAGGTTTCTCCGCAAAAATCTCCGCTATCCACCAGCGCCACCTTATACCCCCTAAGCACGGCATCCAGGGCCACTCCGGCCCCGCTGGCTCCCGCGCCAATCACACACAAGTCAAAATCTTCCTCCGAAAGGCGACTGAGGCTATGTACTCTGTTCATCAAATCAATGAAGTTACGTAAAAAAGGAGTTATCCCACCACAATACCTGCTGAAAGAAGAATGGCCGCCTTCTGCTGGGCGTTCCTTACAAAAGCACCGTAGTGTCCGGACTTTCGATCACCTCCTCTTCCAATACGGGCGGTACTCTCTGGGGTTCAATTTTCTCTATTTTAGGCAGGAACTGCACGTCGGTGACAATATATTTCGTATCTCCGTTCCAGGGAAATTTCACAAACTTCTCCTGATACAAGAGGGTAATCCGCTCTCCGGTAGCCAGGGCCTGGCGGAGCTTGATCACCACGGAATCTTCCTTGGTCGAAAAGTCCCAATAGCGAGGCGCCAGCGAACCCGTCTCGCCGGAGTACCCGCCTTCCATCAGTTGTCCTTCAAACGTTTTAAACACATACCCCCGCTCACTGAACTTGGAGATGGTGCCGGCGCGATCGCCTGCGGAATAATACCCGGTACTCACAAACCAAAGGATTCCCAGGAAAACCAGGAAGACAATAAATAAGAAAACTTTAAACTTCCGCATGATTATTCTGAATTGAATGATGCTGCAAACCAACAAAAAAAATCACGAACATCGAAATTTTGAGGG
>JBEBRS010000039.1:0-17291 GCA_040394705.1 Leadbetterella byssophila | reverse complement strand
AGATCATACCCATTGAACCTGATGCGGTTAGTACCGACGAAGGGATTTGAGGAGCCGCCACCGGCTCTCATTTATTCAATAGGGAACTTCTTTTTTGCAATCACGGGAACCTGCGGCCGAAGGCGAAGTGGTATGCAAAAAGGTATGTTCCAAAAGTAAAACAAATACCAGAAGAGGGTGTTTTGCTCCTTTCACTTCTTCGTAATGATTTAAAAAATTATTATGAACAAGAGAATTTTTCTCCGGATTATTGTACTGACCTTGGTTCTTTCTCCTGCTTTTTCCCAAAAGCTGGACACCTTGCAGACACTCAATGAGATCATTGTAAAATCAACCCGCGCCAATGCACGATCGGGGATGGTGTACACCAACGTCACGCAAGCAGAGATCAAAAAACTGAACGTAGGCCAGGATCTTCCTTTTCTCCTGAATCAATTGCCTTCTGTGGTGGTTACCTCTGACGCGGGCGCGGGCATTGGTTACACCGGCATACGCATCCGGGGCTCTGATCCTACCCGCATTAACGTGACCCTGAACGGCATTCCGTACAACGATTCGGAATCACAAGGCGTTTTCTGGGTAAACATGCCCGACTTCTCCTCTTCGGTACAGAGTATACAGGTGCAACGCGGAGTGGGTACCTCCACGAACGGAGCCGGGGCATTCGGGGCCAGCCTCAATGTCAATACCCTGCAACTGAACCGGGAAGCTTTTGGAGAAGTGAACCTTTCAGCAGGATCTTTTAATACGTTTAAAACCAACTTTATCGCTTCTTCCGGCTTATTGAATGACCGCTTTGTTTTTGACGCACGCCTGTCGAAAATCGGCTCTGACGGCTTTGTGGACAGGGCTTCCTCTGACCTTCAATCTTATTACCTGTCGGGAGGGTATTATCACAATTCCACGATGATCCGTCTGAATCATTTCGGGGGAAAAGAAAAAACCTACCAAGCCTGGAACGGTATTCCCCAAGCCCTGGCAAAAGGCGACATGGCCGGCCTGGACGCGTACATTGAGCGCAACTGGTACGACGAAGCCCACAAACAGGAGTTGCTGGCCAGAGGCCGAAAATTCAACTATTACAATTATGAAAACGAAACGGACAATTACGTTCAGTCGCACTGGCAATTGATTTCCTCTTTCGGCCTGGGTCAAAACTGGCGCCTCAACCCCACCCTTTTCTTTACCAAAGGCGACGGCTACTACGAGCAGTTCAAAAGCAACGGCAAACTGGCCGACTATAACCTGCAGCCGGTGACTATCGGAGAAGAAACCATCACGCGTACCGACCTGATCCGCAGAAAATACCTCGACAATGCGTTTTACGGCGGGGTGTGGTCGCTGGATTACGAAGGGAAAGGCCGGTTAACCGGTACCCTGGGCGGCGGATACAACTACTACGACGGCGCCCACTTCGGAGAGGTGATTTGGGCGAAATTTGCTTCAGACGGCCACATTAACCACCGGTATTACGACAATAACAGCACCAAAAGCGACCTGAATTTCTACGGAAAAGCCTACTATAATTTTGCGCCCCAATGGGATGCCTACGTAGACCTCCAGTACCGCCGCGTATCTTTTGACATGCGGGGCACGGGTGACGTGCTACAGCACCTCGACTTTGCGAATACCTGGAATTTCTTTAATCCGAAAGTGGGCTTAACCTATGCCCTTTCCGATCTTTCTTCGGTTTTTCTATCATACGCCAAAGGTACTAAGGAACCTAACCGCACCGATTTTGTAGATACCGCCCCTAATGTTCCGAACCCCGAAAAACTGCACGATTTTGAGGCCGGATACAGAACAGGGGGCAGTCGGTGGGCCGCCGAAGCCAATGTCTATTATATGAACTACCGCGATCAGCTGGTGCTTACCGGGCAGATCAACCAGGTGGGTGAGGCCATACGGGTGAACGTACCGGAGAGCTACCGCGCGGGCATCGAAGTGCAGGCAGGAGGAAAAATCACCGATAAATTATCTTTAAACGCCAACCTGGCCCTGAGCCGAAACAAGATCAAAGAGTTTACCTATACCGTAGCCAGCTCAGACGAAGTACTTCCAGACGAAGTAACCCAATATCAAGATACCGACATTTCATTTTCCCCGAAGGTCATCGCCGGCGGAAATATCACCTATGCGCCTGTGCAGGGCCTCAGCCTTTCCCTCCTGCCCAAGTACGTAGGAAAACAGTACCTGGACAACACCTCCTCCGAAGACAAGAAACTGGACGGGTATTTTATTTCCGACCTAAACGTATCGTTTACGCCGAAAGCCGAAAAGCTGAAAGATCTGAATTTTACGCTTTTGGTCAATAATATTTTCAATAAAGAATACGAATCTAACGGGTATACCTACAGCTATATCTACGGCAGTAAAATCACCGAAAATTTCGTGTTTCCGCAGGCCGGAATTAATTTTCTTGCGGGGGTGAGGGTGCGGTTTTGATTAAACCCAATTAGTATCAAGAATGAGGGCTAAACATGTCCTCATTCTGTTTTAAGCCCAAATTTCCCAGGTTTCCAAACAGAGAATCATTATGAATTACCTCAAGACTCTATCCGTTTCATCATTTTATCAAAATCACTTTCAAAAAGTTTATCCTGGATAACCCGGTATTTTTCAAATTCATTTTCAGCGAATGATTTGGCGATGGCCTGGGTCACTTTTCCGGCATTTTGCAGGATGTCTTTTTTATTGAACTGTAAAAATGCATTCAACTTTTCGGTCCAGTCATTCATGGTCATCGGAATATTTTCTTCGGCCTGGGTTTCGGCATAATCCAGATACATCGTAACAAAGCGATCCAGTTGTTTGAGCTCCTTTTCAGACAGGTAGTTTTTAGCTATTGAAACGTCTGTTTTCAATATTTTGCCAGTTGGTGCATTTTTCCAGGTAGTTAAACCCATATTTTCCTTTTCACTGTTGGCCCGTTCCACAACCACCTCCGCGGCTGTGTGTCCGTGAATGGAAAAATGTAGTTTGTTTTGAACTGATGCAAAAAAACTTCGTGTAATTTCCGTGTCGGGGTTGTAGTCTATCGCTGTAGAATAAATATCGGTGATCTTTTGATAAAAACGTCTTTCGCTGGCACGGATCTCTCTGATTTCGGCAAGCAGATGATCAAAATATTCCCTGTTTAAAAATGTGCCGTTTTTCAGACGTTCTTTGTCCAGTACATAACCGCGAATGGCAAAGTCCCGTAATACAGATGTTGCCCATTGTCTGAATTGGGTGGCCCGTTGAGAATTGACGCGGTAGCCGACAGAAATAATAGCGTCTAAACTATAATGTTTTGTTTTGTAATTTTTGCCGTCGCTGGCAGTTACCGAGAATTCCTCGGAAACTGAACTTTCATTAAGTTCTCCTGATTTAAAAATGTTTTTTAAATGAAGTGAAATATTATCGGTACTGCAATCAAACAATACCGCCATCAATTTTTGCGAAAGCCATATCGTTTCATTTTCAAATCTTACTTCAATACCATCTTTACCCGTCTGAGAAGTAAATATCAAAAATTCAGCTGTGCTGTTTCGTATTTGTAGTTTGTTTTTGCTCATTTTTTTAGATTGTTTGGACAAACAAAGATAACAAAAACGGAGTATTCGGGCAATTGCATATATTTGTAAAATGCATAAATCTAAAATCATTATGTTATACCGCCTGACCGTTATTTTACTGACCTTCATCAGCCTGACCCTAAGCGCCCAAATCACGCCTCAATGGGCTCGGTACCCCTCCATTTCACCGGACGGGAGTACGATTGCTTTTACCTATAAAGGAGATTTATACCGCGTTCCGTCAGGCGGCGGACAAGCCACACAGTTGACCTTTCATGAGGCCCACGACTATCAGGCCGTTTGGAGTCCGGACGGGAAACAGATTGCGTTTGCTTCCGACCGCTACGGCAATTTTGATATTTTTATCATGGATGCCCGGGGAGGTGACGCCCAACGGCTTACTTACCATTCCAATGACGAAGTGCCCTTTTCCTTCACGCCTGACGGCAAGGCCATCCTGTTCGGAGGGGTGAGACAAGACCTGGCATCCCACCGGCAGTACCCTACGGCATCTCAGCCCGAATTATATTCGGTGCCGGTGCAGGGCGGAAGAATAAATCAGGTACTTTCGGTGTCTGCGGAATATGCCCGGTACAGCAAAGACGGGAAAACCCTGGTGTACCACGACAAGAAAGGCGGGGAGAACGAATGGCGGAAATACCAGAAGTCGGCCATCGCCCGCGATATCTGGACCTACGACACCTTCACCGGAAAACATACGAAAATCACCTCTTACTACGGGGAAAACCGCCAGCCCGTTTTTACCAACGGCGATAAGGATATCTACTACCTGAGTGAAGAAAACGGCACCTTCAATATTTTTAAGCTGGCGCTGGCCCAACCGGCTCAGAAAACGCAGATCACCCGCCTGAAAACCCACCCGGTACGCTTTCTGAGCGCTTCTGACAATGGCGTACTGGCCTTTTCCTACGATGGGGAATTGTACACCGTACGCGAAGGCGGAGAACCCCAGAAAGTGGCCGTTACTTTGTATACCCAAAAGATTTCGAATACCGACGGTTTCACCCCGGTGAACGGAGGCGTGAGTGAGTTTTCCGTATCGCCTGACGGAAAGGAAGTGGCGTTTATCGCCCGCGGAGAAGTGTTTGTTTCTACCGTAGACGGGAAAATCACGAAGAGAATTACCGACACCCCCGAGCTGGAACGTTTTGTAGAATTTGCGCCTGACGGGAAATCCATTGTGTATGCGAGCGAAAGGGAGGGGCGCTGGCAGATCTTCCAGGCCAAGAAAACCCGTAAGGAAGAACCTCTCTTTTATGCCTCTACTTTGATTGAGGAAACGGCCCTGCTCACTAACGAAAACGACAATTACCTGCCTAAACTTTCTCCCGACGGCAAAAAGCTGGCGTTTGTAGAAAACCGGAGAACCCTGAAAGTGATGGACCTGGCGTCCTCCAAAACCGTTACTTTACTGACCCCGGAACAACTGTTTCACATGCGCGACGGCGACCAGTATTTTGAGTGGAGCCCAGACAGCCGCTGGTTGCTGGCCTCTTACCGCCCCACCATGGCCAACGGAGAGGTGGTGTTGCTGGACGCAGAAGGCGGAAAACCCATGGTAAACCTCACCCAAAGCGGCTATAGCGACTCTTCACCCAAGTGGGTGGGAAACCAGATTCTCTGGTTCAGCAACCGCCACGGCATGAAAGACCACGCCAGCAGCGGCGGGTCCCAAAACGATGTATATACGCTTTTCCTCACCAAAGAAGGATGGGACAAATTCAACCTGTCTAAAGACGACTACAACGTTCTGAAAGAGTTGGAAAAAGCGAAACAAGGCGCTGATAAGACCAAAAAAGACAGTACAAAAACGAAAGAAGTGGCTCCCCTAGTGATAGACTGGGACGGACTAACCGACCGAAAGGCAAGGCTCACCATCCACTCTTCTGCCCTAAGTGACGCAGTACTTTCCAAAGACGGGGAAAAACTCTATTACCTGGCCCGTTTTGAAAAGAACAGCAACCTCTGGAGTACCGATCTCCGCACCCGCGAAACCAAAATGGAAATGGCCCTGGACGGAACGGGGGGAAAACTGGTTTGGGACAAAGACCGGAAAAACCTCTACCTTTTAAGTGCAGGGCGTATCTCCAAAATCAACCCGGAAAGTAAAAAAAGAGAGGCCATCAGCATTTCGGGCGAAGCGAAATTTGACTCGGAAGCAGAAAGGCAACACCTCTTTGACCACGTCTGGCTACGGACGAAAAAGATGTTTTACACCCCGGATATGCACGGCGCAGACTGGGACTCAATCAAGCTCCAGTACGCACGATACGTACCGCACATCGGCAACAGTTATGAATTTGCTGAGATGCTTTCCGAAATGCTCGGCGAGCTGAATGTGTCGCACGCCGGCGCACGGTACAGCCGGACCATTCCCAATCCAGACGCTACCGCCTCCCTGGGTATTTTCATGGATTATCGCCACCAAGCAAACGGGATCCTGATCGCGGAAATTATTGCCCAGGGGCCGCTCGACAAGGCGGCATTGCGCCTCAAAGCCGGGCATATTATTGAAAAAATTGACGGGGAAACCGTATCCGCCGATCAGGATGTGGCGGTTTACCTGAACCGGAAAGCGGACAAGTTCACTTTACTGGAAGTCTTTGACCCTAAAACCGGCCAACGCGAACAAGTCACGGTAAAGCCCATTTCCCTGAGTGAAGAAAACCAGCTTTTATACAAACGGTGGGTAAAGAAAAACCAGGCGGAAGTAGACAGCCTGAGTAAAGGCACCCTGGGCTATGTGCATATTGCGGGGATGAACGACGGCCAATACCGGAATACCTACGAGGAAATGATGGGCAAATACGCCGACCGCAAAGGCGTAATTGTAGACACCCGCTTTAACGGCGGAGGCGACCTCGTTTCGGACCTGGCCATGTTTTTCACGGGCGACAAATTCCTGGATTACGCGACCAAAGACCGATCTGTAGGCTACGAACCCACTTTCCGGTGGACCAAACCCACCCTGGCCATGTTTAATGAAGCGAACTACAGCGACGGCCACTGTTTTTCCTGCGGGTATACCGACCTGAAAATCGGCAAGACGGTGGGCATGCCCGTACCGGGTACGTGCAGCTTTGCCGGATGGGAAATGCTGCCTGACGGCACCCGCTGGGGAGCTGTACCCATCTCCGCGAAAAACAAGGCGGGAGAATGGCTGGAAAACAACGAAACCCGCCCCGATTTCACGGTCAAAAATGACCCGAAACTCATTTCGGAAGGCAAAGATCAGCAATTGGAAAAAGCCATAGAAGAGTTACTGAAAGATGTACGATAAAATCGTTTTATAATCCGGCACGGGCATGAATTCTTTCTTTAAATTCAACGAAACCACGCGGCAATGGCACCTGCCCATTGTGGCCGGCCTGACTGTGGGCGTACCGGTGCTTCTGGGTTGGTACATGGACAATATTGAAGCAGGAAAACTGGGTTCCCTGGCCGGGTTATCTATTCTTTACATTCAGTCAGACAAGCTCATTGAACGCATGATCTTACTGATGGCCTGCTGCTTCGGAATCATGATATCGTACACCGTGGGACTGCTCTTCTCGTTCAGCGCCGTGGCCGCCCCTATAGCCCTGGGTCTCCTTTCGTTCGGCATTCACTATTCCCTGCATCAACTGAACCTTACCCGCCCGCCGGGAAACTTCTTTTTTATCATGCTGGCCTGTGTAGCTATCTGCACCCCTTTTCAACCGGATTATATTCCGGAAAAGGTGGGGTATGTAGCCATGGGAGCCATCTTAACCTGCGGAATCGGACTGGTGTACAGCCTGCTGACCCTTAAACCAAGCAATGAACCGGAAAAGAGAACTGTTCGGAAATCCGGTTATACAAATATTGTAGAGTCTCTGATCTTTGGATTGGTGATGGGCTTGTCGCTTTCCGTGGCCTTTTCCCTGGATGTGGAAAACCGCTACTGGATTCCCATATCTTGCCTGGCGGTGATGCAGGGAAGCAGCTCCCGGCATGTGTGGCTAAGGGCTTCCCAGCGTATTGCCGGCACCCTCGTGGGCCTGGGTATGACCTGGGCGATGGTATCCCTTAATCCCAGTCTCCTGACCATCGTGATCAGCATCACCCTTCTGCAAATTATCGTGGAATTCCTTGTGGTACGAAACTATGCCATCGCCGTGGTCTTCATCACCGTTCTGACCATTTTCCTGTCGGAATCGGGCAAAGACCTGACCGAAAACACCAACCGGGTTTTTTTCTCAAGAATGATCGATATTTTCATCGGGAGCGTCATTGGAATCATTGGAGGATGGCTATTGTACCACGAAAAGATTCATTTTTACGCTACACTTAACCTGAGAAAATCCAGGGTGTGGATGAAGAAAACCAAGCGAAAAAGCAGCGATTCTGAGGAAAAGTAGCCGCCGGTTTTCTTAGCGTACGATCCAGCGGTTTACTGTATTATTCTCTCCTTCAATCACAATTTTCAGGATTTTACTTTCCCGGAATTCTTCGGGAAGCGGTATTTCCGCTATTCCCCGGCTTACTTCAAACGTGCCCATGTTTTGGTACTCATCCCGCCCCCCGGTTTCAAAATGATTGGCAGGGGCAATCCGGATCGTCACGTTCCCTTTCCTGGTGAAGGGAGTCCATTCCACGCGGAGTTTATCTCCCAGCACACGGGCATTGGGTTCTGCCAGGGAAATCTCGCCTATAAACGGAATGCCGTCTAGCTCAAACCGGATTTCCTCCGGAATTTCCAAAGCAATATGCCGTGCTACAGAAGGCAGTATATCGACAATCGCCGGGGTATATACCTGAAAATAGGAATTCAGCGGCTTCTTATTGGTCACGATCCAACTGGTTCTTTCCCGGGCAGACTGGCCGCCGTGTCCCATACCGGTGGCTATGTCGCGCCCGTGGTCGGTCACAATCACCAGCATCCAGTCTTCCTCAAAAAGCTGTTCCCTGTATTGTATCGCCGCGTAAAGATCGCCCATCTGCCTGTCGGCGATTTCCAAAGCCCTTTTCATCTTCTCGCTGTCTCCCAGGGCATGACCGATATCGTCGGTGTACTGGAGATAGACCCAACTCAGGTCCGGGGCATCCTTCTTCAGGCTTTCACAGGCTTGCCTGACCACTTCTTCATCGATCAGGTGAATATAGTCCGAGTGGTCGTCATGGGGAAACCGCGCTTTGTCCAGTTCATACCCGTCAAATACGTAATCCATTTTCAGGAAGCCGGTTTCTTCCCGGTTCTCCCCTAGCAATCGGGTGCGGTTATCGGTCCAGGTAGAATACACCCCCATTTTCCTGGCGGGGTCTACCGTTCTCAGCAGTTCGAACAGGGTAGGATAATGGTAATTGGGCGCTGTGATCTTGTTGTTCCATACATTGTGCTTATTCACCCAGGTGCCGGTTAACATGCTGTTGTACGACACGGCCGAAATGGTGGGGGTCTGAGAATATCCTCCCTTCTCGCCTCCTACATAAGCCCGGGTATAGCCTCCGGCCTTACTGATGCGGTCGATGTGGGGCGTAGACGTATTTTCGAGAAGATCTGCAGGAATGCCGTCTACAATGACCATCACCGCTTTAGGTATTTTTTGCGCACTGGCATCCGCAAAAACGAAGAGGCACAACGCCACGATATTTCTGAGCATATTCAAAGATTTATTCATTTGCGGAACAATGTTTTCACCGGTTTTACAAACGCCATTAACCAGCAGAGGGCAGCCAAAGGCAGTAAAAAACTGAAAAATGCCAGCACCGGATACGCCTGCGACCAGGCCGGCCAACGAAAGATGATCTGCATTCCCTGGAAAAAGAGGATCAGCTCGGTACTAAAGAAACCCAGCACAAAGCATACAATACCCCAACGGAGTACCGGTGAATTTGCCTTTATTGCCCCTTGCCTGATGATGAGGAAAACCAGGAAAGCGGTGATCATTCCCAGCATTACAAGGTGAATGTACGCAATGGTGACACTCCGGATTTCATGGGAAAGCTGCATGAGTTCAGGGTAAACCAGGAACAGGGGAAAGAGGGTTTTCATCAGCAGGGAAAACGCGCCAAAGGCCAGCAAAGTTTTTTCTGTTCCCTGCAAAACATTGAATTTTACCTGTCTCCTGACTTTCCGGAGCAGCCTGAGTACCGCATAAGCCTGTAAGAGCGCCCCGGACACCTGCAAAACATGCCAGTACCCGGAGGGGAAAGACCAGCTCATGGGAAGAGCCAGTGTGAGTACGACCGAAACCAGGCTCAGGATAAGAAACAAGCGAAATTCACCGGATTGAACATGGATATCCAGGCTTTTGAACAGAAGACCCCACACGGCAAAATAGAAAAAGCCGTTAAATTGAAAATGCAGGTAAAACTGAATGGACGCCGCAAACACTTCCGATCCCTTACCGAAGAGGGCTATGGAAGGGCCAATACCCCAGATACCCAGGGTAGACACTACCAGTAGCCATAACGCCACCCTCACCAGTACGATACTTTGCTCCTTTTTTGCCCGGGTTTCCCTTCCTATTTTCACCACGAACACATAACTGCAAAGCAAATGCACGCTACAAAACAGGATGGAAAACAGTGCGTAGCCTTGTAAGGCGAACGCGACCATCAGTCCCGCGACAGCGGCCGCCGTAATCCTGAAAAGCAGTTTATACCCCGGTTTCCCGCTAAAAAAATCATAAATAAGGGCTGTAGCGGCCAGGTACACCCAACCCATCATGGCCGTGTGAGAATGCGCGTGAAGCAGGTTCCCGTACACCAGGCCGGAGTCAATACCCAGTGCGTAAAGACGCAGCAGACACCCTATTGACGCGGCCATCCACAGAAAAAAAACACTTATAAAAAGCCATTTCTTTACCATACCACTACCTCATTTTGCTCCCGGCCATGCCGGCCCCTTGCGCCAGTCACCCACTACCGGACTTGAAAGTATATCAAAGGGCCGCATATTTACGTATCGCTTTCACCGTTTCTTCGTTATTGACGGATAAGCCTTCCATCTGGTGGCGCATCACCCCGCCCTTATCGAATACACTGATAATATTGGAGTGGGAAAAGTCTACCGGTGAAATGGAGGCGTACTTCACCGCAAGTACATTGGCGAACTCCCGGGTATCGTCTTCCGTTCCTCTCAGAAAAATCCATTGTTTGCCGGTCATATTCTTTTCCTCCGCGAATGCTTTAAGCCTTTCGGGGGTATCGGTTTCCGGATCAATACTGACCAAAACATACTTCACAGACCGATCCCCGATTTCCCGCTCAATATTCTGCATATCGGCTACCAACCTGGGGCAAGCCACTTTACAGGAAGTATAAATCATCACCGTGACCAGCACATTTCCCTGCAAGTCATCCAGGCTAAGGGTATCGCCGTCCTGGGTCTCCCACTGCGTGGGCAGGTGAAAAACCGACATGTCACTCCATTCTTCCGCTTCGTCCTCACTTTCGGCGGGAGAATGACAGGATGCACACCAAATACACAAAAAGGTCAGTAGTATATTTTTCATCGTATATAGTTTGAGCGGTGAGCTTTGAGCCGGGCCGGTAAGCCGCACCTGGTGGCTAATCGCAGCGTTGGCAGCTTCTCCTGGCGATTCATCTTTGTACACAGCGGAAGCCAAGATTGGTGACCGTATACCCGGCTTTAACGCTACTTCTGAACGCGTACCGCATAAATGCGGCATAGTTCATCAGGTCTGTGGCACTCATGGCCCCGCCTGCACAAAACAGGTCCGTATTGTCTTTATTCCGGTTTTCGCCGGAGAGCATGACCGAACTGAAATCGGAGGTCCACTCCCACACCAGTTCGTTCATATCGTAAATTCCCCAATAGTTAGGCCGGCGTTGTCCCACCTTTTTCAGGTAGGTCTTCGGTTCTTCATACGCCGCCATAATACGGGCGTTATATACGCTGTCTTTCCTGGCGTCTGCTTTATCGTAGCCTGCCATTGCCGCGTACTCCCATTCGTGGGTAGTCGGCAGTTTTTTTCCCTGGCTTTCGCAGTAGGCTTTTGCTGCGAACCACGACACGTTGGTCACGGGCGCCTCCGCCATTCCTGCAGGAAAGGTGACATCGCTTGTCCAGTTTTTCAGGTAGCTCTTATCGGCCCACAGCCGTTTGACCTTTGACCTTTGCCACTGCGTTTCCTTCTTCACAAAAGCCAGGTAGTCGGCGTTGGTGACCGGCTTGGTATCCATTCTGAAGCTGTTCACTTTCACATTGACCTTGTCCACGCTCCCGTACAAGGGGAGGAACTCCCCCCCCTTCACCAATGCGGTCTGCCCCTCAGTCTTTGTGAACAGCAGAAAACATCCCAGGAAAATAACGATACGCATCCCGTTTACTTTCTGAGTTTTTTCACCTGAGCTTCCGTCACTTCCGATCCGTTATTGCCCCAGCTGTTATAAATATAGGTCATTACGCTGGCTACTTCCTTGTCGGAAAGTACCTGTGCCGGCATCTGGCTGTTGTATTTTTTGCCGTTCACCGTAATTTCTCCCGATAATCCGTACAGAATGGCGTGGATGGCCCGGTCTACATCTTTGTTCAGATAATCTGACTTGGCCAGGGGCGGAAACGCGTTGGCGATACCTTCCCCGTTCGGCTGATGACAGGCGAAACAAGAACTGCTGTAGATTTTTTTACCCAATTGCATTTTTTCGGGTTTAGACAAAGGCAATTCTGCTTCCGTACTTTTGGGGCCCACCGGGCTTTTCTGGATGGTGGGTCCTTCGGGCTGATAAATCCCTTCCAGCACTTCTCCTTCAAATACCCGTGTATTGGGTGCGCCGTCTACCTCAAGAATGGCCAGCGCGCCTTTGTTGAATGCCCTGAAAATGGAGTGGTCTACCAAGATAAGATTGGACGGAACGTCTACCTTAAATTCCACAATCGCCGCGCCACCGGCGGGTATCATGGTGGTTTGTATGTTTTTGTTTACCAGGCTTCCCCCTTCCACATGTACTTTGTCAAATATTTCTCCAATCACATGAAAGGAAGACACCAGGTTAGGGCCTCCGTTGCCCACAAACAAGCGCACGGTCTCCCCTTTATTGGCGGTTAATTTATTATCGCCGGTAAGCGCGCCTACCCGCCCGTTAAACACCACGTAGTCGGCGTGTTCATCGTAGGCTTTCTGCATGTCAAAGTTCTGTAGTCCGGGTTCTCCGTGTCTGCCGGTGGTATAAAAGTCGCCCTGCATCACGTAATATTCCTTATCCACAGGCGAAAGCCCGCCTTCCGGCTCTACCAGGATCAAGCCGTACATACCGTTACCGATGTGCATCCCTACAGGTGCCGTGGCGCAATGGTACACGTACAGGCCGGGGTTAATGAGCTTGAAATTGAATGTTTTCTGATGTCCGGGTGCTACAAACGAGGCTTCGGCTCCTCCCCCCTCTCCGGTAACGGCATGGAGGTCAATATTATGGGGGAGTTTGTTGTCCGGGTGATTTTTTAAGGTAAACTGCACCTCGTCTCCCACTCTCCCGCGGATAAAAGAGCCGGGTACCGTACCTCCGAATGTCCAGAATACATACCGTACGCCGTTGGCCAGCTCTCCTTCTTCTTCGATAATTTCCATATCCACAATCAAAGTGGTGGGGCCTCTTTTCCCTACGGGTTTAGGTACGTTCGGAGGCGAGGCCAGTTCCGCGTGTACGGTTTTTCCGTCTGTTTTCATCAGAGCCGCTCCATAAGAAACCGGATGTTCGGAATCGGAAGACTTCCGGCAAGCACCCAGGAGAACGGTACACAGTAAAAGTGAGGTAAAATACTTCATTAGTTTGCCCATGGTGTAAAAGGTTATTTTATTTTCCGCTAAAAATACACATCTTATCGCAAAGGTGATATATGATTTTGAGATCCGTATAAAAACTACCGCATAAAAATTACCCGATTCACGTATTATACTTTATATTGGTCAAAAAATGCGGATGTTCGGGAGGCTTATTTTCATTTTACTCTGGGGAGCTTTTCCGCTCCTGGCCCAGGAGTCGGCTACGGGACCCGTGATTTCCTGCCCGGGAGACGCAGTGCAGGCCGCGCCCGGAGAAGAATTGACCTTCCGTCATTTTAAAATCAGCGCCCAGCCTTCCTCCAAATTTATTCCCACCTATTATTCCGTTCCGGATTCCGTACAGGAAGTGGTAGAAGCGGCCTTTGGCGTATGGGATAAGATCCTGATCAACCCCGTACCCATCCATATTGACGTGTACTGGGAGTCAATGAACAGCGGCACACTGGCTTCGGCCGGATCCGACCGCGTATTTAAGAATTTTAAAAACGCTCCTTTTCGTGAGGTCTGGTATCCTTCTGCCCTCGCCGACGCCCTGGCCGGGGAAAGTGTGAATAAAAACAATCCGGATATCGTGTTGCGGATTAACCGAAATGCAGAATGGAACCTGGATTATACCGGCGTCCGGAATTATCGTTATTACGACATGCTCTCGGTGATTATTCATGAAATCGCCCACGGCATAGGTTTTATGAGTTCTTTTGAGGCCAGCGGTACCGGCAAAATAAAATGGGGTATTCAGAATCTTCCGTTTGTGTATGACCGGTACATGGTAAACCAGGAAGGCCACGGACTGGTCGACAACCGTTTTTATACCAACGATTCTGAAGCGCTGCTCAGGGAAGTGACGGAAGGCGAAATATTTTTCCAGATTGATTCAGGCGTCCACCGCGACCAGCGGCCCCGACTTCATACGGAAAACCCCTTTTCTGCCGGCGCGAGCCTTTCCCACATTTCCTCCCGCCAAAATTTGCCGCCCGATAACGGCGACCGCCTGATGATGCCTTCCCTCAACCTGGGCGCACGGTACCATTTCCCGGGAAGCGGTGTACTGGCTATTCTCTTCCAAATGGGCTGGGCCCTGAATTTTTATGAATTTGAAAGGGAATACGGATACGGTACACCGGCCTTCTCCCTGTTTCCTAACCCAGGATCCGACTATATTTACCTGAAAGTTGACAGTTTTAATCCCGAAACCCCTACGCAATATCATCTCCTGGACGCATCGGGCAAAATATTGATTCATCAAACCGTACGTGAGGCAGAGACGGAAATCTCTTTGAAACCGTTCCCTTCCGGGCGCTATTTTTTGCGTATCGGAACACATTCTCTTCCGGTGATTAAGCTATGAAGCCATAAGCCTCAGCTTTCAGAAGCTGGACATACAGGGCGAGGGTAGCGACAAGTCTTGGCTAACAGCTAAAGGCTAATTTACATCAGGGCACATACGAACTGATGTCGGCCCCGTACTTATGCAACTCCCGCACGATGGTGGAGCTGATGGGGGCGAACTGGGGAGAGGTGATAAGGAATACGGTCTCCAGGCCTTCGCAAATCTGTCGGTTTACCTGGGAAATGGTATTCTCATATTCGAAGTCGGTGGTGTTTCTCAGCCCCCGGATAATAAACCGCGCGCCGTATTGTTCGGCCACCAGGGCCGTGAGGTCATCGTAATGCACTACTTTCACCCGATCATCCCCCTGAAACGCTCTTTGTATGGCTTCCTCTATCTGGGGAATATCAAAATACCGTTTTTTGGCCGTATTGGTCCCTATACCAATGATAATTTCGTCAAAGAGTTTAAGCCCCCGGTTAACGATATCGGCATGGCCTTTGGTAAAAGGGTCAAAAGACCCCGGGAAGAACGCTGTTTTTTTCATTTCAGATCGGTGGCTAATACCATTCTTACTTTCAGCCTGGCGCCTATCGCCATCACATCGACGAGGTCCTGGATGGTTAAAGACTCGGCGGCTCTCAGCACCACGGTGGGTTCCTGCATACCGGCGGTAGCCTCCAGCACGGCGGCTTCCAGGTCAGGGAAATTCACCTGCGTGCGGTCTATAAAATACCGCTTATCTTCGGTAATCGACAAGGCCACCGGCTGCTTATTCACTTCATTGGCCGACTCGCTGGTTTTGGGCAGCATAAGGCGGATCACGTTAGGACTGCCCAGGGTAGACACAATCAGGAAGAACAACAGCAGGAAAAACATGATGTCATTCAGTGACGCGGTCTGTACCTCGGCGTGAAATCTTCTTTGTCTTTTCAGTTTCATTAGCGGGTGGGTTCATTTAGCGTATCAAAGAAATCCATCACGGTGCTTTGCAAATGAATGGAAAACTTATCGATCATCATGTTAATACCATGGTACAGGGAGTAGGCGATCAAACCTACTACCAGTCCGCTGAAAGACGCGATCATCTTTTCGTACAGACCGTTGGAAATGGTTTCAATGGTAAAGTTACCGGTGGTGGAGATTTCGTAAAAGATCCGGATAATACCCGAAATGGTACCTACGAAACCAAGAGTAGGTGCCACCCCGGCAATCAGCCCGAGGTATCCCATGTTCTTTTCCATTTTGGAGACTTCGAGGTTAGACTGGATCTCCATGGCACTTTCAATGTCTTTTACGGGTTTACCCACCCGGTTGATTCCTTTTTCGAGGATCCTGGAAATGGGCTTGTTCGTTCCTCTTGCCAGGGAAGCAGCCGCACGTACATCTCCGCGCACCAGGTTATCTTTCAGTGAACGGATAAAGCCGGTATCCATTTGGGAAGCACTCTTAATAAAAAAGTACCGTTCGAATCCCAGGTATATGGTAATCAGGAGGAGGAAGAGGATAGGGTACACCACAATCCCGCCTTTGAGTAATAACGAAAAATAGTTGATTTCCACAGGAGCAGCAATGGCCGTAGTGTCGGTTGCAGTAACTTGCAGCAAAAGGTTCAGGAGCATAATTATTTGTAAGTATATTTACTTGGGTTAATAACAGTATTCCAGCACGAATTATTTTACAAAGGAAACTATTTTTCAGCTTTAAATAAAAGTTTATACCGCGTATATTGCGAAAAAAAACCTTAAAGATGAAATACCTTGTATTCGTACTCAGCTTTGCCCTTTTGGGGTGGAAAGCGAAAGATCCTGTAAAAATTGTATTTTTTGGCGACTCCATCACCCAGATGGGCGTGCAGCCCAAAGGCTATGTCACCGAAATCCAGAAGCATATCGCTGAAAAACACCCCGGTCAGTACGAGGCAGTGGGGGCCGGTATCAGCGGCAATAAAGTATACGACCTTTATTTTCGTTTCGAGGAAATGCTGGAACTGAAACCCGATGTAGTGGTCTTTTATATCGGCATCAATGACGTATGGCATAAACAGGGCGCAGGCACGGGTACCGACGCCGATAAGTTTACCCGCTTTTATGAAAAAATGATCGAAAAACTAAAGGCACAGAATATCAAAGTAGTCCTTTGCACACCCTCGGTCATTGGTGAGCGTACAGACGCTTCCAATCCCCAGGACGGCGACCTCAATTATTATTCAGGAATCATCCGGAATCTGGCACAGAAGCACGGCCTGGACCTCGTAGACCTGCGCAAAGAATTCCTGGAATATAACCGGAAAAACAACCCGGAGAATGCCGACCGCGGGATCCTTACTACTGACCGTGTACACCTGAACGAGAAGGGAAACGCCTTTGTAGCGGAACAAATGATCAAAGTACTGTTTAAATAGGCCCGTTGTTCTTCGTGGCACAGGGGTACGGTGTAGGCTTTGCGCACCAACCGTGCCCCTTTCCCTGTCTGAAATAACATTTTTTAACATTTCAGACTTGCTTCTTTTTTGGCGCATATTTTATATTTGCCCCGCAAACATCCTACGTTTTACACGTTTCATTTTGCTATTATTTTATTAATGAACTAACCCTTTATTAATCTTATGTT
>JBEBRS010000038.1:0-17308 GCA_040394705.1 Leadbetterella byssophila | reverse complement strand
TTTCAGTTTCATAAACGTAAATTTTTAAAATCCTAAGTTAATACCAAACACAAAGCTCCTGTTAAATGTAGAGCCCCCCAGGTCCGGATCGATGAAGTCTATCTTCGAATATACCAACCCCGGATTCATGCATTGCACATATAACTTCAGGTTCTCTACCTTCAGCGCTTTTAACTGGCCCGGCTGGAAATTATACCCGAGAGAGACATTTCTCAGTTTCACAAACGAGCCGTCCATATACCCCTGTGCCGCCTTGTAGGTATCTCCGTTTTCACCGCCCACTCCTGGTGCGTAGTATTCTGCATCTTCGTTCACGCCCTCGATCCAGTAATCCAGTTTCCGCATGGCAAATCTTCCGGAAAGGGTTTCGGTACCGGTTCTCAGGGTAAAGCCGAATCTGCCATACAGGAATGCAGAAAGCTCCCAGTTTTTGTAATTCAATGTATTCAGGAAACCTCCGGACCAGTCGGGACGTGCCTTCCCTACAATTGCACGGTCATTATTGGCATCAATCACACCGTCATTGTTCAGGTCCTTTACTTTGATCATCCCCGGTTCACGGCCATACTTCGCCGCCTCTTCTTTTTCGCTGGTTTTCCACACGCCATCGTAGACATAGTCATAATACGAGCCGATAGGTTGCCCCACAAACCACGCATTTGCGATATCTTCGACTTTCCCGTCGGCCAGCTCCACAATTTTACTCCGGTCTGCGGAATAGGTCAGGGTAGAAGACCAGCGGAAGTCCCGGGTCTTCACATTCACGGTATTCAGTAAAATGTCTATCCCTTTATTGTCTGTTTTCCCGATATTGTCCCAGGTTCTCAGGTAACCGGTCAGGGCAGGAAGCGCCTTTTCCATCAGGAGGTCAGAGGTTTTGGATTTATACAGGTCGATGGTGCCGTCTATGCGCCCTCTCACCAGGGTAAAGTCGATTCCCAGGTTATATTGCGCGGTTTTTTCCCATCCCAGGGCGGTATTGGCCATCACCACGGGGGTAGCGGCAGAAGGATCGGAAGCCACCATACCCGAAGCCACGATATCGCCCCAATGGTAGAAGTTATTGGTCACGGCTCCTTTGGTTCCGTAGGCCGAGATACCGGCGTTCCCCGTTACCCCCACGCCCAGGCGGAGTTTCAGTTGGGTAATCCAGTTTGCGTCTTTCAGGAAATTTTCCTGATCGAGTTTCCAGGCCAGGGCTGCTGACGGGAAGAAGTCCCATTTGTACCCTTCCGCCAGCTGGGAGGCTCCGTCCCAGCGCCCGGATACGGTCAACAGGTATTTGTCGTCAAATCCATAGTTCACCCGGGCCATATAAGACGTCAGCTGGGTTTCGGTGAGGTAAGAGCCGTAACCCTGAATACTGGCCAGGGAACCCACATTATACCACAATTCTTCCGGCGTATTCACGAAAGACCGCATATTGCTTCCTTCTGACTTGTAGGCAGACGCGCTTTGCAGGAGGGTTACACCCAAGGCGTTTTTCCCGATATTCTTATTGTAATAGATCAGGTTATCCAGTGTCCAGGAATTCCGGATATCGGTATTGTACTGCACCAGGTTATTTCCGTCGCCGTTGATCGAAGCCGCCTGATCTGCGATCCCGTTGCGGTTGAAGCGGAAGTCAGGTCCGAACTGGAAACGGTATTTCAGTCCGTCAAGGATACCCACAATTTTACCCAGGTCTACTTCAGAATAAAGACTGGCCATCGTCCGCAGGTTAATGCGCTGGTTCCTGCTGTAGTCTACTTCACGAATGGGGTTAATGATGTTCACGTCACCGCCAGGGTTCCGGATGTACTCGCCTTCCGGAGTGTAAGGCACCGTCCAGGGCAACATTCCCTGAAGTGCAAAATACAGGTTGGATGCTCCTGTCGCACTTTTCCGGAAGTTATACCCGTATTCCTGGTCGCCCCAGGTCACATTGATATTTCCGCCCAGTTTCAGCCAGGAAGTGGCCTTGAAGTCCGCACTGAATTTCCCGGTATAACGTTGGTATCCCTGTCCCGGCTGAGTACCCTGCTGATCCAGGTATCCGAAAGAACCGTACGACTGTAGTTTGTCGGTACCTCCGCTGGCGCTCAAGGTATGAATCTGGGTTAACGCAGTCTGAAGACCGGCATCGGTCCAGTTGTACGTGGGTACCTGGTTTCCGTTCCAGGTTCCGCCCTGCCAGCCCTTCTCAATCTGGGCAAAAGCGTAAGGGTCTGTGCCGTATACGCGTCGGTCATTTTCCAGGGAAGCCGTGGTGGAGCCGTAGGTACCCGCCCGCATCTTGGCTGCCCGGCTGTAATCCAGCCATTCTCCGGAATTCATCATCTCCATGCGGTCGTGCATCTGTTCGGAAGAGAATGTGCCGGAATAGTTTACTGCCATTTTGCCTGCTTTACCCCGTTTGGTGGTAACCAGGATCACCCCGTTGGCACCTCTCGACCCGAAAATAGCGGTGGAAGAGGCATCTTTTAATACTTCGATGGATTCAATATCGCCCGGGTTGAGGTTTTCAATTCCCGTTCCCTGAAGCGGAATACCGTCTACCACATAAAGTGGCGCGTTCGTGGCGTTCAAGGATCTTTCTCCGCGAATACGGATAGA
Organism: Leadbetterella byssophila; assembly: GCA_040394705.1. Lineage (GTDB taxonomy): Bacteria > Bacteroidota > Bacteroidia > Cytophagales > Spirosomataceae > Leadbetterella > Leadbetterella byssophila_B. The sequence goes on along the minus strand of JBEBRS010000038.1, from coordinate 14,713 downwards.
CCCGATTTCTCCCGGCCGCTCATTGGATGTAATATCCACCCCGGCAGTTTTTCCCTGCATGGCCTGCAAAGCATTCTGCACGGGCATGGCTTCCATCTCCTTCTGGCCGATTTTGGCGATAGCTCCCGTCACGTCACTTTTCCTTACCACGCCGTACCCCACTACCACCACTTCTTCGAGTGCCTGGATGTCTTCGTCCAATGCCACGTTGATCACGGTTTGAGTACCCACGGTTTTTTCTACGGGCAAATACCCCACCTGCCGAAATACCAGCACGGCATTTCCGTCAGCGACCATCACCGCATACCGGCCGTCCTGGTCTGTTAAAGTACCCCGGTTCGTTCCTTTTACGGTAACGGAAACTCCAGGAATCCCTGCTCCGTCCGCATCCGTCACCTGTCCTTTGATTTCGGTATCAAAAATACCCGCCAGCGCGGTGATACCACTACCCAAAATCCATAGGAAGATGAGTAATCCTGTAAAACTTCGTTTCATACGCTTACTTAAGAGTTGAACATTTGAATATTGATTTCTCCTCCGACCCTATGGTGATATGTTGACATCTTCTTTGACAGCAGAAAAACATAACCCTATAAATCATTGGAATAGTGCAAATTTAGAGGGTGTTTTTCACTTGAAGGGGGGTAAAATTCGTCAATGAGGATTGCAGAATTCGGCTTCGACCTGACCTTCCCCCTGATTTCTCCCGTGCACGGCGGGTTTTTACGGAAGCCGTTTGCTTGTTTCTGCTTTTTTACCGAATTTTCAGGTTTCAACCTTAACCATCGCCACCGGAACGGGCCATACCCCGGCCGGATTCCCCATGATCAGGGCAGTAATGACACCGAGAATAACCATATATATCCTCTTCTTCCTGAGCGGAATTTCCGCTTATGCCCAACACATTTTTAAATTTGAACATATCACGGTAAACGAAGGCCTCTCTCACAGCGACGCCATGGCCGTAGTACAGGATAAAGACGGCTTCATTTGGGTAGGTACAAACAAAGGACTGGACCGGTACGACGGGTATACGCTTAAAAATTACCGCCTGCCCTACCGCAATGTGAACGGGCAATACACCAACCGGGTGCTGGGACTGCACCTTTCCCCCGACAAAACCCTTTGGGTGGTTCCCGAAACCCAGGGCATCTTCTATTATGACACCCAAGGGGACGATTTTAAAAACCTGGCGGAAAGGGCGAAGAACCCCAAAGATGCGGAAATTCTCCAAAACCTGACCGCCCGCTCCATCAGCACTTCTCCCGAGGGTGACCTTTTGATCGGCACCAGCACGGGAGGGCTGTGGGTGGTGCGTTTCGCCCCGGATAAGTCGATAGAGCGCCTCCAGCATATCCTCTTTCCTTTTCAGGGAGAAAACGCCCTGATTTTTGCGATTCAGCCCGATTCCAACGGGAGGGTCTGGGTAGGTACGGTAGGCTTAGGCTTATGGTATCTGACCCAAACCGAAAAGGGCTATATGCCCCACCGTTTTACTTCCTGGAACGCCCAGATCATACGGGCCATCGCCCTCAGCCATGACCGCAACATCTGGGTAGCTTCCGAAGAAGAGGTGATCCGGATTAGCGGGGAAGACGGGCAGACCTTCCGCTACCTCGATAACCGTTTCAGTTACATCACCTCTCTCCTGGAAGACTCCTACAAAAGATTATGGATAGGCAGCCGCACAGGCTTGTACCTCATCAGCCAGATCGAAGAGAAAGCGCCTCGTATCCGCTGCACAACCCAGCATTTCGTACCCGATGATTCTAACCCCTCCGGCCTGAATTATCACCTGATCCATAATATGGTGGAAGACAGCTTCAATAATCTGTGGGTTGCGGCCTCCGCCGGGGGGCTCAATAAAGTGAATCTCCTTCCCAAACCTTTCTACCGCTTATCAAAGGAAATGGACGGACTGCCCAACGACTATACCAATGCCATCTGTCGCGACAAAGACGAGAACGTCATGTGGATCGGCACCCGAAGCGGCTTCGCCCGGTACGAGATCTCTACCGGAAAAATGACCAATTTCCTCGATGAAAAAAACCTGCGCAATACCCCCACCATTGATGTTACTTCGCTTTACGATGCGGGAAACGGGATACTCTGGATCGGCACCCGCGTGCACGGAGTTTTCCTCCTGAATAAAAAAACAAGAAAACTCACCCGCCTGCCGGAGATACCGGGACAAAAAGAGTGGAGAATGGCCGAACCCATCTCCATCACGTCTGATAAAGAGGGAAGAATCTGGCTGGCCTGCTTTTATGACGGCCTGCATGTTTTTACCCGGGAAGGAAAACACCTTAACTCGTTCAGCAAAGCTGACGGCTCCCTCCTTTCCAGCAAACTTACTTTCCTTCTCAGTGAGCCCGAACAGGATGCGATGTGGTTAAGTACCCGTGACGCCGGCCTGCTACTGCTAAAACTCCATCAAGGAAATCTCCGTGTTGAGAGACGTATTTCTTTCCATCCTGAAGGACTGAAAACCGATTATATCTGGCCGTTGACCCGAAGCCGGAACGGCGACCTGTGGGTAGGAACCATAGGCGGCGGCCTGCACCGGATAGACGGCAAAAGTGATCAGGTGGAACGGTGCGACCAATGGCTGCCGGAAGCCGATGTAGAGTCTATTCTGGAAGATGAGAACGGCGACCTCTGGGTGGGAGGAAACGGCCTGTACCGCCTGGATCCCGAACAAAAAACTTACCTGCATTTTGATGTAGCAGACGGCCTTCAGAGCAATTCCTTTAAGGTGGCCTCCGCCGCCCGGGGCGCTGAAGGGATTCTCTATTTCGGGGGTATTGGGGGCGTCACTTACTTCAACCCGAAAAATGTTTCCACCAATCCTCACCCGCCCAAAATGCAGATCACCCAGGTGCGTATCCTGAACTACGCGTATTCCCCCGAAAACAAGAATGATCCACGGGCCGTGATTTCCGGGCCGTTTTCTCCCGACAGCGAAATCAAAATCAAAGCGTTTGAGAACGACTTTTCCATTGAGTTTGTAGGACTCAATTATATTAATCCCGGAAAGCAACATTACGAATATATGCTGGAAGGATACCACCGGAACTGGATCTCCCTGCCCCCCGGACAGCGCGTGATGGGATTCTCCAATCTGCCGGCCGGAAACTATACCTTCCTGGTGAAGGCGGATAACGGAGACGGGGTCTGGACTGACCAGCCCGCCCGCCTGAAACTCCGGATTCTGCCGCCCTGGTACCGCACATGGTGGGCCTATCTCGTCTATTCTATACTTGTGGCGGCAGCCATTGTGTGGTACAAACGCGTAACGGGAAAACAGCGGGAACTGAAAAATAAAATCGCGATAGAACAGGTAGCCAAGGAGAAAGAAAAAGAACTGGCCGATCTGAAACTGAATTTCTTCACCAATGTTTCGCATGAACTACGGACGCCCCTGACGCTGATCATGAGTCCGTCAGAATACCTGATCTCTTCTTCCGCACCGGGAAGCGAAGCGCGGGAAAAAGCCGAGCTGGTACACAAACAGGCCAATAAACTCCTTGATCTTGTGAATCAGCTGATGAACTTCCGCAAGGTAGAAACCGGGAATGTAGCGCTTCAGTTGCAAACCCTTGACATTATCCCCTTTATTACCGAGATTTTTCTGATTTTCAAAATCAAAGCCGATGAACAGGATACCCGCTATACCCTCAGCGTACCCGATAAACCGGTTTGGGTCAATTTCGACCCGGAAAAGCTGGAAATTGTATTGAGCAACCTGCTTTCCAATGCCTTTAAATACACCCCGGAAAGCGGCCGTATTGATGTAGTGGCCGAATGCAGCGCAGATGGCGTGTCTATTGCCGTCAAAGATTCGGGCAGCGGTATTCACGCCGACGAACTGGACCATATTTTCGAACCCTTCTACCAGGCTTATAAACATCGGAATAACCGTACCACAGGTACAGGAATAGGGCTTTCCCTGGTGCATGAGCTGGTGAAGAAGCATCACGGAGAAATAACCGTGAGCAGCAGCCCCGATATCGGTTCGGTATTTACCGTTACCCTGCCCCTGGGCGAAACGGGAGACTATCCCGCAGAGCACCGGGAAACCTCTGCCCCTGAGCCGGTGAAGGAAATCCCGCTTCCGGATGCCAGCCTGGAGTATAAACTGCTCATTGTGGAAGATAACGATGACCTCCGCGCTTACCTGGTCAGTCTGTTTCACACCCACTTTGAAACCCACGCCGCAGCCAACGGCCGGGAAGGGCTGGAGAAAGTCAACCTGATCCATCCCGATATTATCCTGAGTGATGTGATGATGCCCGTGATGAACGGACTGGAATTCTGTAAGAAAGTCAAAAACAATCCCCGTACTTCGCATATTCCCCTGGTGCTGCTGACGGCCCGGGCGGCAGCCCTGCACGAGCTGGAGGGACTGGAAAGCGGTGCAGACGACTATATCGTAAAGCCCTTTAATCCGAAAATCCTGTTTTCAAAGATTATTTCTCTGCTCAACAACCGCAAAAAGGCACAGGAGTATTTCCACAGGCAGATTCTGGTAGAACCTTCGGAAGCGGTGATTCCTGATGCTGACCGACTGTTTATCACCAGCAGTATGCAAATCATTGAAGACAACCTGACCAATGAGAATTTCAGCGTGCAGACCCTTGTGCGGGAGTCGGGTATGAGCCAGTCGGCCTTCTACCGCCGCTTGAAAAACCTCACCGGACAGTCCGTAATTGAGTTCATCAAAGATGTGCGCCTGAAACGTGCCGCCCAGCTCCTTTGCACCAGGCAATACCGTGTGCAGGAAGTAGCCATGATGGTGGGCATGGAAGACCTCAAGAACTTCCGCGCTTCCTTCCAGAAGCTGTTTGGGGTGAGTCCGTCAGAATATGGGCGGAAGGGAGATTAACCTCCTCTTCTTTTTAGTACTGCGCCTTCCTCACCCGGAGTACCCGGGATCGGCCGGTCTTAGATTTCATTAAATGGCAACACGATAATTCCATTGCTTCTTTTCTGGATGGTGTCACCATCATACACAATCCGGCCTCCGGAATATCCTGATATTTTATTCCAGTAAAGTATCCCTTTGAAATAGTCTTGGGTGATGGTCTTACCCGACTTGATTTCTATTGCCTCAGGTATGCCCGAATCTTCTATCAACAGGTCTATCTCATTTCCTGTGTTATCTCTCCAAAAATACATATTAGGAGATTTGCCCCTGTTTAATCTTTTTTTTAGAAATTCCAGGATAATCCAGTTTTCAAATATTGCCCCACGAAAAGGATGCAACTGTATTTGTGTAGGGCTATCCACCCTCAAAAGTGCCAAAAGCAATCCGGTATCGTAAAAATACAGCTTGGGCATTTTTACGACCCTTTTGTTGAAGTTACTATGATACTGCGGCAGCCGGAAGACCACAAAACTCGTTTCAAGAATACTTATCCAGGAACCTATGGTTTTTACATCCACGCCGGTTTCCACAGCAAGACTGCTCATGTTAAGAAGCTGACCTGCACGTCCGGCACAAAGCCGCATAAATTTTTCAAAAGTTAGCAGATCACCTATATTTTTTATTAGTCTTACGTCCCGTTCGATATAGGTACGTATATAGTTAGGGTACCATTTTTCAGGAGGTATCTGATTCTGGTATATTTCAGGATAGCCCCCTTTTAACATCAGATCGTTACTACTGATCTCCAATTTCTCGATTTCCGCATAGGACAGCGGGAGCAGTGTCAGGTAACCTACTCTTCCGGCCAGACTTTGTGAAATATTTTCCTGCAACAAAAAGTTGTTTGATCCTGTGAGAATAAACAATCCTTTTTCGGCACTGTTATCAAGAATTTCCTGCAAATAAGAGAATAGCTGTGGTACCCGCTGTACTTCATCCAATACGGCTCCCTGCGGGTATTGATCCAGAAACCCCCGCGGATCTTCCTGGGCAAAAATACGGCTGTCGGGATTTTCGAGGTTCACGTAGGGTTTTGATGGGAAAACATACTTGACCAATGTGGTTTTCCCCGATTGCCGGGGACCGGTTATGGCTACGGCCCTAAATATTGCAGCTAATGCCCGCAGTTCGTCTTCTGCTTGTCTTTTTATCATGTTGTAAATTTACAATTTTGGAGTTTAATTCCAAAATTGTAAAGAAATTATATTGTCATTATATGTCATGAGTCCGTATTAATCGGATATGTATATTTGCTACTCAAATACACCCTGATGGACAAAAGCGTACGCTACATGCTGATCGCCGGATTCAGCTTTGCGATAATGAATGTTTTCGTGAAACTGGTGTCGCACCTGCCCACCATGGAGGTGGTATTCTTCCGCGCAGTATTCAGTTTTTTAGCCACGTACCTTATCCTGAAAAAAATGAAAATCCCGGTGCTGGGTCACCGTAAAAATTTACTCTTTTATCGGGGAGTAGCCGGCTGCCTCGGGCTTATCGGATCCTATTATACCCTTCAAAACATTCCCCTGGCGTCTGCGGTGACGCTGAACTATCTCTCGCCCCTGTTCACCGCCCTGATGGGAATCTTCCTGGTACAGCAGAAGTTAAAACCCGTTCAGTTTTTATTTTTCGCCCTCGCCCTGGCCGGGGTAGTGCTGATCCGGGGTTTTGACCCGAGAGTAACTTTTTTAGATGTATGCGTGGGCCTGGGCGCGGCTTTTTTTGCCGGTTTGGCCTATAATATCATCGCCATGCTCAAAACTGCTGAACACCCGCTGGTGATTATGTTTTATTTCCCCATGGTAACTTTGCCGATAACCGCAATCTACTGCCTTTTTCATTGGGAAATGCCCCAGGGTACCGACTGGCTTTATCTTCTCTTTATAGGCATCATGACCCAGATCGCCCAGTATTACATGACCCGATCTTATCAGACGGCCAACCTGGCGAAGGTATCTATCCTGAACTACCTGGGTGTGGTGTATGCGCTGCTGGCCGGGTATTTCCTATTTGATGAAACGTATAATGTGCTGAGCCTGCTGGGGATATTGGTGATCATCGGGGCGGTGTTATTGAATGTGTTTTTTGCGCGGGGAAAATAATTCAACTCAAAGTTGCAGAGTCAGCTTCAACTTCCCTCCTAATCCCGTTTGAATAATTTTCATCAGGGTAGAAAGTCGAATATCGCTCGCATTATTTTCAATACGCGAAATATACGATTTGTTGGTTCCGCATTTTTCTGCAAGTTCTTGCTGGGTCATACCAAGCTTAAGTCTTGCTTCTTCCAGCAAAAACATTTCCTGACCGTTAACTAACTTTTCGGGTACCTCTGTTTGCCTTAGTCAGTAGAACCGTGTATTTTCGTTTAGTTAAGTCCTGTACTATGTTCAGAATTTTAATTTTCCTGCTTCTTTCTACTCCGCTAATGGCCCAGACCGACAGCCTGCGTTATGATAAATGGATCGGGTGGGTGACCCCTTTAAGCATATATCATCGCTACCATTCCGCCATAGAAGTGGGCGCGGAGTATAACCCGGGGAAACAACTCGCTTACACACTCAGTTACGGAATACAAGTACCTACCAAACGCAGTAATCTTTTTAATAATCAGGACCATCAATACATACGACTGGGCGTAAAAAAATATCTGGGCAGGAAACAGACCTCCGGCTATGTCATGGGAGAGCTTGGTCTGTTTCACATTGCGCATAATGGATCTACGGTATACTGGGGAGATAAACAGGCGGCAGAGGTTAGCTATGCCAAGGCAGATTTTCACGACTTCCTGGTCAAGCAGGGAGTTATATTCGGAAGTAAAATCAGAATCGGTGAACTCCGGTTTGACTTTTTCTCCGGCGTGGGCCTTCGGCTCGGAAGCAGCCGGTACCGCTTACTAGAAATAACTGACCGTACGGAAAAATATCACTTCTCCGATTACAACTCCAACTACAGGGTGCACTATACCTCTTACCTGACTCAACCGAATGGATGGAAAAAGATCAAGGCCTCGCCCTATGTCAGTTTCGGCTTCCGTTTTGGAATAGGTTTTAAAACGGCACCCGTCCAATGAAGTTCAATATTCCTTTCCTGCCTGTGAAGGTTCCTGTAGAAAAACAGATTGCTAGATTTTAAGGATTTCGCAGGCCCGGCGCGATGCGTCCTGCTCGGCTTTCTTCTTGTTCCAGCCATTGCCGTGGCTGATGATTTCGGAGTCAATCAGCACCTGGGCCACAAACTCCCGACTGTGGTTCTTGCCTTTCTCTTCCACAATCACAAATTCCACCTTCTTGCCCTCGGCCTGGGCCCAGCTTAATACAGCGGACTTGTAATTGGTATTGTTGGAAATCACCTCGTCGAGATTAAAGTGATTCGACAAAAGTTGGGTCACCACAAACCTCTGGGTGAATTTATAGCCCTTGTCGAGGTAAATGGCACCGATAAGCGCTTCCATGGCGTCACCCAGTAAAGAGGTGCGGTGATAATTTCGGGTACCGTCTGATTCAATCAGATTTTCAAGACCTAACTTCCGGCCCACATTATTCAGTGACTCCCGGTTGACAATCCGTGATCGGATTTCCGTCAGGAAACCCTCATTTTTAAAAGGATATTTTTTGAAGAGGTATTCGCCGACAATCAGACCCAATACCGCATCTCCCAAAAATTCAAGACGCTCATTCGATTCCCGGAAACCTTTAAAAGAACTTTCTTTAGAAGCAGATGTGTGACGAAAGGCCAGCTGGTAAATCAGGGGATTCGACGGCTTCGAACCCACAATCAGCTCAATGGCCCTGTTAAAGTCTTTGAATTTATCATCCCTTCCAAAAAACCTCCCTATATTCATTCAATGCAACTTCCTGAAAATTAATGTAGCGTTATGACCGCCAAAACCGAAACAATTACTCAAGGCCACCTCTATCTTACGACTTTTGGCCACATTGGGGGTCAGATCGATCCGGGGATCAATGGCTTCGTCTATATTAAAAAGGTTGATGGTCGGAGGTACTACCTGGTGCTGTATGGCCAGCACAGACGCCACCGACTCCACCGCTCCGGCCCCCCCGAGAAGGTGGCCCGTCATGGATTTTGTAGAACTGATAGACAGCTTATAAGTATCTTCTCCGAACAGCTGTTCAATAGCTTTGATTTCCTGGGGATCGCCCAGGGGCGTGGAAGTACCGTGGGTATTGATATAATCCACTTCACCGGTAGAAATGCCCGCATCATCTAGTGCATCTTTCATGGAAAGATATGCCCCGTACCCGTCCGGATGCGGAGCCGTGATATGGTAAGCGTCTGAAGAAAATCCGCCCCCGATCAGCTCACAATAGATTTTAGCCCCCCGGGCTTTGGCATGCTCATATTCCTCCAGGATCAGCGCGGCACCGCCCTCTCCCAGCACAAAGCCGTCGCGGTCGCGGTCGTAAGGACGGGAGGCCGTTTTGGGATCGTCATTGCGCTCTGAAAGTGCTTTAAGTCCGTTAAACCCGCCTATACCCGACTGCGTATTAGAGGCTTCAGAGCCACCGGTAACGCAAGCGGTAATCCTGCCCAGGCGAATGTAATTGAAAGCGTCAATAATGGCGTTGTTCGCCGAAGAACAGGCCGAAACCGTCACATAATTGGGCCCTCTGAACTCATGACGGATAGAAATCTGGCCAGACACCCCGTCTGCAATCATCTTAGGGATGAAGAAAGGATTGAAGCGCGGTACGCCGTTCCCCTGGATATAGTTGATCATTTCATCCTCGAAGGTTTTTAACCCCCCGATACCTGAACCCCAGATCACCCCTACCTTATTCTTGTCGACATTTTCTTCCGTCAGCCCGGAATCTGCGATGGCCTGATCGGCCACCACTACCCCAAACTGGGTGAATAAGTCCATTTTCCGAGCATCCTGCCGCGGAATAAAATCGTTAACTTCAAAATTTTTAACTTCGCAGGCAAAACGGGTCTTAAAATGCGTGGCATCAAAACGGGTAATATAATCACACCCGCTCACCCCATTGGAAAGGCCCGTCCAAAACTCCTCCACCGTATTGCCTATTGGCGTTAACGCTCCTAAACCGGTAACAACTACTCTTCTAAATGACATATTCTAAAAAATTAAAAGTTCAATACCCCAATCTCCAATGCCTAAACATCTTCCAAATAGAATATTGAACTCCGTCTCAGCGAAATAATTATTTCGAATGTTCTTCTAAATAACTAATGGCCTGCCCGACTGTTTGGATATTTTCAGCTTGATCGTCAGGAATAGAAACGTTAAATTCTTTTTCGAACTCCATAATCAATTCTACTGTGTCCAGGGAATCTGCTCCCAAATCGTTTGTGAAAGAAGCTTCTGTAGTAACTTCAGCCTCATCTACTCCTAATTTCTCAACGATAATTTTCTTAACTTTTGATGCAACGTCAGACATTTGAAAATGTATTTTGGTTAAAAACGGTACAAAGAAAAATAATTAACTTGAACCAACAAAATGATTAAGTGTTTTTCCAGCTTAAAGATAGAGTGCATATTTGTATTTTCAAAATAGAAACAAAAAGAAATAATGCAATTATTCCTGGATAAGTTACAAAAATACAGTTCTGACCAGTTCTTTCTTATGGCCGGACCCTGTGCCATCGAAGGGCGTGAAATCGCACTACGCATCGGCGAAAAAATAGACAAAATATGCCGTGCGCTTGAGATTCCCTATATTTTCAAGGGCTCCTACCGCAAAGCGAACCGAACCAAGGCCAATAGTTTTACAGGGATTGGCGACGAGAAGGCGCTGCGCATTCTGAAAGAGGTAAGCGAAACTTTCGGAGTACCGGTAGTCACCGATATTCATGAGTCTACAGAGGCGGCCATGGCCGCGGAATATGTGGATGTGTTGCAGATTCCGGCTTTTCTGTGCCGGCAAACAGAGCTGCTTGAGGCCGCGGCGCGCACGGGCCGGGCCGTCAACATCAAGAAAGGGCAGTTCCTCTCCGGCGCCTCCATGGGCTTTGCGGTAGAGAAGATCCAGGCCACAAACCCTGACGCTCCCGTATTACTGACCGACCGCGGCAACAGCTTCGGCTATTCTGATCTGGTGGTAGATTACCGCAACCTGGTGGAAATGGCGCGCTTTGGTGTACCCGTTATCATGGATTGTACTCACTCTCTTCAGAAGCCCAACCAAACCTCCGGCGTGACGGGCGGAGACCCCACCATGATTTCCACCATTGCCAAAGCCGCTATTGCTGTAGGGGCTGACGGACTCTTTATTGAAACCCATCCTGATCCCAAAAATGCAAAATCTGACGGGGCTAACATGTTGCATCTGGATAATTTAGAGAAACTATTGCAGGATTTGGTCCGAATTAGACAGGCAGTAAAGTAGTTACGGCTTAAAACTCGTACTTTTGCAGTTCAGATGAAGAAAAACATTGCCATTCTTGGCTCCACCGGTTCTATAGGTACCCAGGCACTGGATGTGATTGAGGCGCATCCCGACTTGTTCCAGGTGGAAGTCTTAACCGCCCAGCGTAACGCGGAACTCCTGATAGCCCAGGCGGTAAAGTTTCGTCCGAATGTGGTGGTGATCGGCGAAGAAAACCTCTACGATAAGGTAAATACCGCCCTTGACCCGCTGGACATCAAAGTTTACTGCGGACAGAATGCATTGAACGGTGTGGTGGAAAGCGAAAGCATTCACGTAGTCCTGACCGCATTAGTGGGCTATTGCGGACTGCTGCCTACCGTTCACGCCATTAAAGCCGGGAAAACCATTGCCCTGGCCAATAAGGAAACCCTGGTGGTAGCCGGCGACATCATCACTGCCCTGGCCGTAAAACATAAGGTAGATATCCTCCCCGTTGATTCAGAGCATTCTGCTATTTTTCAATGCCTCACGGGAGAATACTACAACCCCATTGAAAAGATCATTCTTACGGCCTCAGGGGGCCCGTTCAGGGGAAAAGATACCGGCTTTCTGAAAACCGTCACCAAGGAACAGGCCCTGAAACACCCCAACTGGGAAATGGGGGCAAAGATCACCATTGACTCCGCCAGCCTGATGAATAAAGGCCTGGAAGTGATTGAGGCCAAATGGCTTTTCGATCTGAAACCTGAGCAAATCGATGTGGTGATTCACCCCCAAAGCATCATCCACTCCATGGTGCAGTTTGAAGACGGCAGTATCAAAGCCCAAATGGGCCTGCCCGATATGAAACTGCCTATTCAGTATGCCCTGGGGTTCCCCCAAAGACTTAAAAATGATTTTGAGCGTTTTGATTTTGTACGGTACCCCAATCTTACGTTTGAAAAGCCAGACCTCCACACCTTCCGAAACCTGGCCATGGCTTTCCATGCCCTGGAAAAAGGAGGAAACACGCCCTGCATACTGAACGCCGCGAATGAAATTGCCGTAGAGGCTTTCCTCCGTGACCGTATCAGTTTCCCGGGCATGTCAGATCTGATTGAATACTGCCTGGAAAAGATTTCCTTTGTAGAAAAACCGGACCTGGAAAGTTATATCGAAACCGATCGCGAAACAAGAAGGATAGCCCTTGAAAAAATAGTATGAATAGCCAGGAGCTATCAGAAATCAGCCATCAGAAATCAGATACTGATGAATAGGCGATGCGTCGCCCCGCTGAAAGCTGAAAGCTAAGGGCTGAAAGCTTTTTACATATGAAACCATTTCACGTCATATACGAAGACAATCACCTGATCATTGTCAACAAAGCCGCGGGTATTTTAGTACACGGCGACAGTACAGGAGATAAAACCCTGGAAGATTTTGTAAAGGAATATATCCGGGAGAAATACAACAAGCCCGGAGAGGCCTTCCTGGGTACCGTACACCGGCTTGACCGGCCCGTAAGCGGTGTGGTGATCTTTGCCCGCACCTCCAAGGCCCTGACCCGCATGAATGAACTCTTTAAGAAGAGACAAATTCAGAAGACATACTGGGCCATTACCCAACGGAAACCTGAAAAGAAATCGGGTCGTCTGACGCATTGGCTGAGAAAAGACCCCATAGCCAATAAAACCGAAGCTTTTGATTACGAAGTAGAAGGGGCGCAAAAAGCAGACCTGGATTATCGATACCTGGGTACTTTAAACAAACATCATTTGATAGAGGTGACGCCCATTACGGGCCGGCCGCATCAGATCCGCGTGCAGCTTGCCTCTATGGGTACACCCATCAAAGGCGATGTCAAATACGGCTCACCAAGGGGCAATGCCGATGGCTCCATCTTTCTGCATGCCCGCCGGGTTTATTTCACGCATCCGGTCAAAAAAGAGCCTCTGGTCTGCAAGGCGCCTGTACCGCCCAACGCCTTCTGGGAAGAGTTTTTAGCCCTGGATAAGGAAGAATATAAAGAAGACATGCTCGGTTATCTTTACTGAGCATGCCCTCTTTTTGTCAGGCCTGTAATGCCTGCTCAATATCGGCAATGATATCGTCAATGTGCTCAATACCGGTGGAGATCCGTAAACCGGCAGGAGTCACACCCGCCGCCGCCTGCTCTGCCTCATTCAATTGGGAATGGGTGGTGGATGCCGGGTGAATGATCAGCGTCTTGGAGTCGCCCATGTTGGCCAGATGGCTGATTAATTTCAAATTATTGACAAATTTCTCCGCACTGGCTTTGTCGCCTTTCAATTCAAAAGACAGCATCCCTCCGAAGCCCCGTTGCAGGTACTTTTTAGCAAGGGTGTGGTAAGGGTTTTCTTCCAGTCCAAGGTAATTTACACTTTCTACTGCCGGATGGGCTTTTAGCCAATGTGCCAGTTTTAAGGCATTTTCGCTGGTTCTTTCCATACGGAGCGAGAGCGTCTCCAGGCCCTGCAGCAACAAGAATGAATTAAACGGACTGGCCGCCGGACCCCAGTCGCGCAGGCCTTCCACCCGGGCGCGGGTGATGAACTGGATATTTCCAAACGGACCGTCTACTCCGAAAACATCGCTGAACACCAGGCCGTGGTAGCTGGGTGAAGGCGCACTGAACTGCGGATATTTCCCGTTGCCCCAGTTATAATTTCCTCCGTCAATGATCACCCCGCCAATAGACGTTCCGTGTCCGCCTATCCACTTGGTAGCCGATTCCACCACTATGTTCGCCCCGTGCTGAAACGGTTTAAAGAGCGCCCCGCCTGCACCAAAAGTATTGTCTACCACCAGGGGTAAATCGTGTTTCTTAGCCAAAGCAGCAAACGCCTCAAAATCAGGCACGCTGTACCCGGGATTACCGATGGTCTCCAGGTAAATCAACTTGGTTTTTTCGTCAATCAGCTTTTCAAAACTGGCCACCTGATCGTCTGAAGCAAAACGGGCTTCCACACCGATATTCCGGAATGAATTTTTGAACTGGTTAAAAGAACCGCCGTACAGGTAGGGGCTGGTCACGAAGTTATCGCCTACCGTAGTTATATTATTAATCGCCAGGAACTGCGCCGCATGGCCCGAGGCCACCGCCAGTGCACCCACCCCGCCGTGCAGTGCGGCCATTCGTTTTTCAAAAACATCGTTGGTGGGGTTCATGATCCGGGTATAAATGTTCCCGAATTCTTTTAAGGCAAAGAGATTGGCTCCGTGCTCCGCACTGTTAAATACGTAAGAGGTAGTCTGATAAATAGGCACTGCACGTGAGTTGGTGGCCGGGTCGGGTTGCTGTCCGGCGTGCAGTTGCAAGGTTTCAAATTTCATGATGACTTTGTTTTAGTATACTATTTCTATAGACAAAGTAAAGTGATTTGTACTGACCATCCAAATATTTCTGTGTGAAGTTCTCCGGCGGGCGTTTTGAGCT
>JBEBRS010000037.1:0-17329 GCA_040394705.1 Leadbetterella byssophila | reverse complement strand
CGAGTGCCGAGTGTGCTGCCCTTCGACAGGTCGGGGCCGCCCAAGCAGGGTGACAGACCTGTCGAAGCATCAGGGCGACACAATTCACTGCTAAAAAATAAGAGGTCTTTACGACCTCTTATTTTTTCTTCCTGTGCACTTTGATCATATCCGCATCGGCAAGGATACGGCCACAATGTTCACAGATAATGATTTTTTGCTTTTCCATAATGTCGGCCTGGCGTTGTGGCGGAACCACGTTAAAACAGCCTCCGCAAGCGCCACGGTCTACCGCTACTACGGCCAGTCCGTTTTTAGCACCCGACCGAATCCGGTGGTACGCTTTGAGCAGTCGCTCGTCTACTTTTTTAGCCTGTTTATCGGATTGACGGTTTAACTTATCTTCCTCCTCCTGGCTTTCGTTGATCAGTTTATCCAGTTCCGCGCGTTTTTGCTCCAGGATAGCTACCCGTTTCGCTTTGATTTCGTTGGTTTGTTCGATATCTGCGAGTTTCTGGGCGATTTTGAAATCGGCCTCCCGGATTCTCTTATCCGACAGCTGAATCTCCAGTTCCTGAAGTTCCAGTTCTTTAGATATGGCGTCGAATTCACG
The DNA here is from genome assembly GCA_040394705.1 of Leadbetterella byssophila. Lineage (GTDB taxonomy): Bacteria > Bacteroidota > Bacteroidia > Cytophagales > Spirosomataceae > Leadbetterella > Leadbetterella byssophila_B. The sequence goes on along the minus strand of JBEBRS010000037.1, from coordinate 16,737 downwards.
GTTGTTCCGCACATTCATTTGCTGATCTTTGTATTTCAGAATCAGCTTGTCCGCTTCTCTCTTATTCTCAATATGTTGCTCAATTTCGGCCCTGTACTCCTCAATCTCTCCCTCGTATTTCTTTACCCGGGTTTCAAAGCCTATCACTTCATCTTCCAGATCTTTCACTTCTTCGGGAAGGTCGCCACGAAGTTTTTTCAGTTGGTCCAGCCGGGAATCTATTTCCTGAAGTTCTAATAAACTTACCAGTTTATCTGCAATTCCATATAGTATTATAACCACTTTTTAGTAATAATAATTCACCGGATTGGTATCTACTTCCGACAAACAGGTTGCAAAATTAGTAATTTTTTTTGATATAATTTCTCCGAGCAGATCTTTTGTAAATACTTCACTTTCAAAATGTCCGATATCGGCAATCAGGATCCTTCCTTCGGCGTCAAAAAACTCGTGGTATTTATAATCGGCGGTCACGAAAGCGTCCGCGCCCGCCCCCACCGCCTTCCCCAACAAGAAACTCCCCACTCCACCGCAAACCGCCACTTTCCGGATCATTTTCCCGACCGGCGTGAAACGAATAACCGACAGATTCATACGGTCTTTCAGGTAGGCGAGAAAGGCCTCCTGGCTCATGGGTTCGGGCAGAATACCAATGGCGCCCGAGCCTGCGTCCTGGTTCAGATTGTCCAGCGCGTGAAGATAATACGCCACCTCTTCGTAAGGATGCGCCGCCCGCATGGCCTGCAATACGGCCCTCTCCCGCGAAACCGGCAAAATCACCTCTACCCGATTTTCCGTGACCTCTTCCGGTACGCCCGTCTTCCCTATGGCGGGGCGCGCCTTCTCCCCCGGAAGAAAACTCCCCGTACCCAAAGTACGGAAACTGCAACCGGAATAATTCCCGATTTCACCGGCTCCCGCCTCGTGCAGGGCCTCCAGCACCCGGGCGGTGGCTTCGCCCTCCGGCACAAAAACCGTGAGCTTCAGCAAAGTACTTTTTTTCGGCTGGAGAATCCGGACCTCCTTCAGGCCCAGTCGCTCGGCAATCCGGTAATTGACCCCGTTCACCACATTATCCAGGTTGGTATGAATGGCGTAGACCGCCACATCGTGCTTTATAGCGGAAATGACCGTCCGCTCCACATAACTGCTGCCGTTCAGGCGCTTCAATCCCCGGAAAATTATAGGGTGATGGGCTACAATGAGGTTACAGCCTTTCCTGACCGCCTCCCGCACCACCTCTTCCGTGACATCGAGACTGACCAGCACCCCGGTAATCTCCGTTTCCGGATGGCCGATCAGCAAACCGGAATTATCGTACTCTTCCTGGAGCTGAAGAGGGGCCCACTGCTCCAGTACTGCCGTAAGTTCTCTGATTTTCATTGCTATCCACTGGTTTAAAAAATCGCTACAACCGACCAGACCAGCATCACGAGGCAGAGCAGCACTTTCACCACTATACCCGCCATCAGGCCCAGAAAACTCCCCACGGCCGCCTTCAATGACCGGCCGGTGTCTTTATCGTTCAGGTATTCGCCGAGGAAAGCTCCCGCAAAAGCCCCGATAAACAGCCCGAACGGACCGAGGAATAACCCCGCCACAAGGCCGATGCCCGAACCGTACATCCCCCATTTCGTACCGCCGAATTTTTTGGTACCCCAAATCGGCACGTAATAATCCAGGACCGTCACCACCACGGTGATTACACCGAAAGCGATAAGCGTATTCTGGCTGAATTCCACAAAACGGGAATAATGCAGCGCGATCATCCCGATATAGCTTAACGGCGGACCGGGAATAGGCAATACCGCCCCTGCCAGGCCGGCAAGGAGACTGATCATTCCGAGAATAAGGAGGAGTATGTCCATCGGTATATAAATTAGTGCTTAGTGCCGAGTAGCGAGTTCCGAGTAGTGAGTAGTGAGTGCCGAGTAGTGAGTGTTTTCAAACCACTCGGAACTCGCTACTCGGAACTCGGAACTCGGAACTTCCTACTTCCTCCTGCTCTCCAAAAACTCTGCGATCCGGTCAGTGGCGTCTGAGAGAGTGGCGTAATCCGGCAAAAATACAATCCGGAAATGTTCCTTGTCTATAAAATTGAAACCGGTTCCGGCCACTACCAATACTTTTTGCTCCGTGAGCAGATCGAAAGTAAACGCCACATCGTCTTCTATCGCAAACTTGCTGAGATCTATACGGGGAAACACGTACATCGACCCCTTGGGTTTCACACAGGAAACCCCGTCTATGGCCGACATTTTCTGATATACCAGCTCTTTCTGTTCGTACAGTCGCCCGCCCGGCGCCACCATTTCCCGAATCACCGTATCGTCACGGAGCGCGGCCGGAATCGCGTACTGCGTGGGCACATTGGCGCAAAGGCGCATGGAAGCCAGGAGATTCATGCCCTCCAGGAAAGATTTCGACTTCTTTCCCGAAGGAATCACCCACCCGCCCCGGAAACCGCAAGCAAAATAGTTTTTCGACAATCCCCCGAAGGTCATACAATGCACGTTATCCGACAAGGTGGCTACGGGAATATGCTCCAGTCCATCGTACAGTACCTTATCGTAGATCTCATCGGAAAACAACACCAGGTTGTGTTTCTCCGCCAGCTGCACGATCCGCTGAAGCACTTCCTTCTTATAGACCGCCCCGGTGGGGTTATTCGGATTAATGATGACCAAGGCCTTGGTGCGGGGCGTAATCTTTTTTTCCATATCCTCCACATCCGGGTTCCAGTCGTCGGCTTCATCGCAGACATAATGTACCGCCTTCCCCCCGCCAAAACCTACTGCGGCGGTCCAAAGGGGATAATCCGGCGCCGGCACCAGTACCTCGTCTCCGGGATTCAGAAGCGCCTGCATACAGAGGATGATCAGCTCACTGACCCCGTTTCCCACAAATATTTCTTCGGGACGGATCTCGTCAAATCCCTTTTGGGTGTAGTGATCGCAGATGGTCTCCCTGACCTCCATGACCCCCAGGTGGTGGGAGTATCCCTCGGCCTTTTTCAGCTGCTCTTTCAGGGTCTCCATCACGCCTTCCGGTACATCAAACCCAAAAGGCGCGGGGTTCCCGATGTTCAGTTTCAGCACAGAATGCCCCTGTTTTTCAAGTTCCAGGGCCTTGTCATAGATCGGGCCACGGATGGCGTAGGAAAGGTTAGCCAGCCTTTCACTTTTCAGAATTTCCATTGTATTGCAATTGTAATGAAGTATATCGTAAAGCCGGTCAGAGTTTTTTGAGGAAACGCTCTACATTTTCCTGCACTCTCTTCAGTATATTTTCCGACGGTCTTTTCCTGAATTTCTCACCGGTGAATTTCTCGTACAGCTCAATGTAGCGGTTGGAAATTTCTTCGGTTTTCTCATCGGTCATTTCGGGTACCTGCTGCCCTTCTTTTCCCTGGAAGCCGTTTTCAATCAGCCATTCCCGTACAAATTCTTTGGAGAGCTGCTTCTGGGCACGGCCGGCGGCCTGGTTTTCCTCGTATTTATCCAGGTAAAAATACCGGGAAGAGTCCGGGGTATGGATCTCATCGATGAGGTAGATGGTACCCCCCACGTGGCCAAACTCGTATTTGGTGTCTACCAGGATCAGGCCGTTTTCCCGGGCCATCTGTGTTCCTTTTTCAAAGAGTGCCAGGGCATATTTTTCCAGCTGGAGGTATTGATCAACAGGTACCAGACCGCTGCTGATAATTTCTTCCCGGGAAATGTCCTCGTCATGGCCTTCGTGGGCTTTGGTGGTAGGCGTGATGATGGGCGACGGCAGGCGGTCGTTTTCTTTCAGTCCGTCAGGCAAAGAAACGCCGCATACTTTTCGTTTTCCGTCGCGGTATTCTCTCCAGGCGTGTCCCGCCAGGTAGCCACGCACCACCATTTCCACCGGAAAAGTGTCGCATTTTACGCCCAGAGCGGCATTAGGATCGGGTACGGCGATCAGCCAGTTCGGCACAATGTCGCGGGTGGCTTCGAGGTTACGGGCCGCAATCTGGTTCAGTACCTGTCCTTTATAGGGAATGGCGCGTGGAAGCACCACGTCAAAGGCGGAAATACGGTCGGTAGCGACCATCAGCACATATTTACCCAGGCCGTACACGTCCCGTACTTTGCCCCGGTAAAAAGAGGTTTGATTTTTAAACTGGAAATCGGTTTCGTTAATGGTATTCATGATTGGACTAAAATCGCAGTAATAAATGCAAAATTACCAATCTTTTTCAATTTTCTGACTACTATTTTTCGCGGGTATCAATCCTTTGCTTTCGGAGATGCGCAGGTTATCCAGGAGTTGAAGGGCACGCTCACGGGAGATGTTCTCGGAAACGTAGTGATCCAGCTCCTGTTCGCGTTCATCGGAGGTGATGACTTCGGTGTTTCTTTCTTCTTCCAGGGGGCGGGGCGGAGCGGCCCGGTGATAGAGGCGGGATATCAGCTCGTAATTGAACCGGGCCTCCTCCAGTTCCTTATTGCGTTCAATGGCCGAGCGGAAAAAATCGAGTGCCAGTACGGTGTCTTTGCGCATCAGGGCCAGTATGCCGAGCTGATTGCGGGAAACAGACGACTGGACGGCGTCACTGAGGTCACGGGAAAGTTCGTAGTTAACGCGGGCGGCGGAGGTGTCGCCCACCGCAAAATAGGCATGCGCGGCATCCATCCGCAAATGCATGTCAATCACCCGATGCACCTCCTCCAGGCGTTCGAAAACTGCAATGGCGCCGGGAAAATCACCGGCAGACATCTTTCCGTTAAAATCTTCGATATACCGGTTTCGCTGCTCTATATTGGTATAGAACTGGGGGTTCAGCAGGAAAAAGATAATATAATAAAAGAAGAACTGCATTTATATCTTCAACACTTTTACGGTAATCAGGAAATCTACGCCCACCAGTACCAACGCCAGCAGCAGAAAAAACACATATTTGTTGTAGGTCACGCTCTGGCGGTTCAGATCGTCGGAAGACGTCACCACCTGGGCAATGCGGTCGGCCAGGGCGGGCAGATCGTTCTGGCGGTTGTTCAGGATAAAATACTCCCCTCCCGTGGCCTTTGCGAAGGCGTTGATCCGGTTGACGTCCAGGCTGGTGACCACCTCTTTCCCTTCCCCGTCTTCTTTAAATCCCCGCATGGCGGGAATGCGCCCTCCCGCCAGCGTACCCACCCCCACAAAAAAAAGGCGGATGTTATTTCGCTTGACCAGGTCGGCTTCCCGCTGATCAAGGGGATAATGCGTTTCCCCGTCGGTGATAATTACGCCCACTTTGCCCCGGTTCTGCGCACCTCCACCCAGTTTTTCGTTCAGAAGCGCTAGCACGGGGTTCAGATCGGTAGAGCCCCTGCCCAACAGGGAGGTTCTCAGGCTACGGAAAGAATTCCGGATATTCTCCTGGTCAAAGGTCAGGGGCGTCAGCACATAGGCCTCCGAATGGAAGACCACTATCCCGGTCCGGTCGGTTTTGAAACGCTCCATCAGGGCCGACATCTCGCTTCTGGCCTTGTCGAGGCGAGACGGTTCCACGTCGTTGGCATTCATGGATTCGGAAAGGTCAAATGCCACAAAAATATCTCTTCCTGAGGCCCGGGCCTCGGTTTCGGTGACCCCGAAGTTCGGTCCGAGGAGGGCGAGCGACATGAGGCCAAGGTAAACCGAACGTACCAGGAATTTGAATATCGATGACGTCGCCGTACTTTTCAACTTACGCGCAGCGGAAAATACCCGGTAGAAATAAAACAGGTACATCAGTACAAAACTGATCATGAAAAAATATTCTACCCTTGTAAACTCCCTGCTAAAATTCATTTTTTCATGGAAATCAGGTTAGCAATCAGGCGGTAAGCACCCGGCACCCCTGCAGGCAGCTGGCGGAAGAAAGACAAGCCTGTGAACACAAAATTTCCCTTGCCATACCGTGTATACAGCAATGCGCCTTCCAGTTCCGTTTCTCCTTTGTCTTTCATGCCCAGCACACTGGTGTATTTATCTGACCATTCCTGCGCAAAATAAAGTCCTCTTTCCTGAATCCAACCTTCAAAGTCTTTTGCTGTGATGCGGTTGGGATAATTCAGTACCGGATCAGCGGGATTCAGAAACCTGACTTCCGCGTCTTCTTCGGTCACCCTTCCCCGGCCGATGGCCATGGGATAAGGCCCCAGTTCACTGGTTTTTATTCGCCCGTAAAAGGCCTGGGTCTGGTATTGCACCACCAGGTTCCCTCCGTTTTCTACATAGCTGAGCAGCAGTTTCTGGGAATTGGCCAGCCAGTCTTTGGTATTGTAGGCCCGCACGCCAATGATGATGGCATCGAACTGGCTCAGATCGCCCTTGATACTGCTTTCATCCAGGAACGTCACCTCATACCCGATTTGCTGAAGCGAGGCGGCTACTTCGTCGCCCGCGCCCATCACATACCCCACTTTTTTCCCCGTGATTTTCACATCCAGATGGAGGGCCTTGGCCGTTGACTTCGGAAATACGTTCAGTTCCGGAATATGTTCATACGCAATGTGCCTGTAACCGTGATGGTAGGTGCCGCGATCATTGACTGCCACGGCGCCAATGGCCGCTTCGGCAGCGCTTTTCCCCGGTGTAACGATAAAAAATACGGGTTTTTCCTGGTCCTTTTCCGTAAAATCTACCTGCACAGCGGCGGGCGAGGCCGTCCATCCCGCCGGCACGGTCAGCGACACCGACGCCCGGTTAGCCGCAAGGTTATTTTTTACGATGACCCCTACTGTTTTGGGTGCATTTCCCGTAAACACAAAAACCTGCTGCTCAAAATTTAACATGATTTCCGGACGAACCTCCACGTACTTATAGATTTCCCCCCGGGAGGGTTCGGTGTACTTGTACTTGACAGGATGGCGGTAGGTGATAGTTTCACCCAAAATATCCAGGGTATATTCGGCCCAGAGAGGATCCGGCGCCATAGGCTGGTTTCGGTATTTCTCGTCGGAAAGACGGTATTTCCCGATTTCTTTGCTTTCCTGCATCCAATAGGGCTGGGAAATTTCCGTATTTAAGGGAATCTGTACATCCAGCACGGCCTCTGTATTCTGATTAAACAATAAGCGGGCATTCAGCAGGGTGTCACGGGCAGCTACCCCTGAAATTTTCAGTTGTTTGACGGTTACCGGTACTTCTGAACGGTTCACTGCCCCGGAAAACAGTTTTAGGGACTGGCCCGGCGATACGCTGTTGGTGGAGGCGCTGACTTCGAGATACATACCGGCACAGGCAAAGATGAGTTCCCGACACTCCTCCAGTTTATCGTATTTATAGACCGATTCGGGCAACGTGGAGATAAAGCCATAAATTTTGACCAGGTCAGGCACCGAGGCCTCGGGGTTGGTGAAGCTGTATTTCCGGATCACGTCTTCCATCAGCAAGGCGATCTTCTGTCCCCCGTCTACCCGCCTCCAGCTCAGGTCTATGCCGTCAAAAATGTCGGTACGGGCGGGGTCGCCCTTGATGTGTACCAGGTAATCCGAACGCTGGCCGCGGGTGGGCGAGCTCCCGAAGCCCTGGCTCCGGTGCTTACTGCGGGCGCGGGCGGCAATTTCCGTATAGGCTTCGCCCAGAATGGGGTTATAATCGCCCAGTGCTGCTTCCACATAGCTTTCCCCATCGGGAGCGGCATTGGTAAAACCCCGCCCGAAAGTATTCCACACCAGGCGCTTGGGCTGCCAGATTTCCACTTCTTTGAGTTGTTCCGGAAAGCGCTTGGGGTCGCCGGCGGCATCAAAGGCCTCTTTGGCCAGCACTGCCGAGGCAGAATGGTGGCCGTGGCCGGCGCGCGCGTCCGGCGGAAAACGGTTAATCATCACATCCGGGCGGAATTTGCGTACCCGGTACACCAGGTCTTCCAATATCTTTTCTTTCCCCCAGAGCAGCAGGGCCTCGTCGGTCGACTTGGAAAAGCCGAAATCAACTGCCCGGGAAAAATACTGCTCCCCGCCGTCAATCTTCCGGGCTTCGAGCAGCTCATGGGTACGGATCAGCCCCACGTATTCGTCCTGCTCCGGACCGATGAGGTTTTGCCCGCCGTCGCCGCGTGTCATGGCATAATAAGCGGTACGCACCTTCTTTTCTTTCGAGAGCCAGGTGATCAGCAGGGTGTTTTCATCGTCGGGGTGGGCCGCAATGTACATGGCGTTGCCGAGCGTAGCCAGACGCTGTAGGCCGAGGTAAATTTCGCTGCTGCTCAAAGGTTGAGGTTGAGCCTGTCCTGCCAAGGTCTGCAACAGGAGAAACACACATAAAAAAACTTTTTTCATTTATGTCTTATATAATAGGATCAATGATTGGAGTGTAAAAATAGCAATAAGATTCAGGTTCCAGAAGTTTATCCGGATATTTAGTCCTTAACATGAGCTCACAGACCAATCTTTCCAAAAATTACTTTTTATTCTCTCCCACATCGTATAAATTTGCACGATTTTATCATTAGATATAAACTTTTTATTATGAATTCAATTGTTTACTTAGTGCCTTTATTCGGACTGGTGGGCCTGATTTACACGGCTCTGAAGTTCAACTGGGTATCGCGGCAGGATGCCGGAGAAGAGAATATGAAGCGACTTTCAGGCTATATTGCCGACGGAGCTATCGCGTTTCTTAAAGCAGAATGGAAGATTCTTGCCATGTTTGCTCTCCCCACCGCTGTAGTTTTATTTTTCCTGGGCAACGATAAGGGTACGCCTGAGCATCCTATCCACTCTTCGCCCCTGATTGCCCTTTCCTTCCTGATCGGCGCGGTTTTCTCTGCCCTGGCCGGATATATCGGTATGAAGGTGGCCACCAAAGCGAATGTAAGAACCGCCCAGGCAGCCAAAACCTCCTTGGCCAAAGCCCTGAAAGTTTCTTTTACAGGCGGAGCCGTAATGGGTATGGGTGTGGCCGGACTGGCCGTATTGGGTTTCGGCGGACTGTTCATTGTTTTTTATAATCATTTTGCCGCGGGCCTCGGGCTTACTTCCGTAGAAATGAAAAAGGCCATTGAAGTTTTGGCCGGTTTCTCCCTGGGCGCGGAATCGATTGCACTGTTTGCCCGTGTGGGCGGCGGTATTTATACCAAAGCGGCTGACGTAGGCGCTGACCTGGTAGGTAAAGTAGAAGCGGGCATCCCTGAAGACGACGTACGTAACCCGGCTACCATTGCCGATAACGTAGGCGATAACGTGGGCGACGTGGCCGGTATGGGCGCCGACCTTTTCGGTTCTTATGTGGCTACGATCCTGGCGACTATGGTACTGGGACAAGAAATCAATGTGGTGGATAATTTCGGGGGCTACTCTCCCGTATTGCTGCCGATGCTGATTGCCGGAATAGGTGTATTGGCTTCGTGGGTAGGTACCTGGTTTGTGCGGGTGAAAAACGAAACCGACTCCGTGCAGAATGCGCTGAATTTAGGAAACTGGGCTTCTATCGTGATCACCCTGATCGCTTCTTATTTCCTGACCAAACATATCCTGCCTGAAACGCTGTCGCTGAGAGGGTTTGAATTTACCGCCAACGGCGTGTTCTACTCCATTGTGACGGGTCTGATTGTGGGCGCGTTAATGTCTATCGTGACCGAATATTATACGGCCATGAACCGCAGACCGGTGGATTCCATTGTACAGAAATCGGGTACCGGCCATGCCACCAACATCATTGGCGGACTGGCGGTAGGTATGGAGTCGACCGTGATTCCTATCCTGATCCTGGCGGTAGGTATTGTGGTTTCTTATGCATTTGCCGGACTTTACGGTGTGTCTATCGCCGCCGCCGGAATGATGGCCACCACCGCAATGCAGCTGGCCATTGACGCGTTTGGTCCTATTGCCGATAACGCGGGCGGTATCGCAGAGATGTCACAACTGAAGCCGGAAGTAAGAGAAAGAACCGATAACCTGGATGCCGTAGGTAACACTACCGCCGCTACCGGAAAAGGGTTTGCGATTGCCTCTGCGGCATTAACCTCTCTGGCATTGTTTGCTGCTTTTGTTGGAATCTCGGGCATCGACGCCATTAATATTTATAAAGCGCCGGTTCTGGCCGGCCTTTTTATCGGGGGAATGATTCCTTTCATTTTCTCCGCCCTGGCCATCTCGGCGGTGGGTAAGGCTGCCATGGAAATGGTGAACGAGGTTCGTCGTCAGTTCCGGGAAATTCCGGGCATCATGGAGTACAAAGCGACTCCGGAATACGAAAAATGTGTAGAGATCTCTACCCAGGCTTCTATCCGCCAGATGATTGCACCCGGCGCAATTGCCTTACTCGTACCCGTGATTGTAGGATTCGGCCTCAAAGGTGTATTCCCGGATACTTCTTCGGCAGAAATCCTCGGCGGACTCCTGGCCGGTGTCACCGTGTCGGGGGTACTGATGGGTATCTTCCAGTCGAACGCCGGTGGCGCATGGGATAACGCGAAAAAATCATTTGAAAAAGGAGTGATTATTGATGGAAAGCCTTACAAAAAAGGTTCCGAACCGCATAAAGCGGCGGTAACGGGAGATACCGTGGGCGATCCGTTCAAAGATACATCGGGGCCTTCCATGAACATCCTGATCAAGCTGATGTCTATCGTATCCCTGGTGATTGCACCGTACATCGCTACCCATTCTTCCGATGCCGCTACAGACGCGGTAGAAGAGACCGTACTGGTGGTAGAAAGAGTATCGATCGAGAAAGTTCTTCCTTCCGGCCTTAAACTGTCTTTCTTCGACAACGGTATTGAAGACCGGTTGATCCAATTCATAGAAGACGATAGCCAAAAAGCGGGAAATGACAACTGGTTCAACTTTGTAGACCTGAATTTCCAGCCAGGAAGCAACGCCCTGGACGAAAGCAGCCTAAAAGAAGTGGAGAATATCGTGGCTATTCTGACAGAATATCCGAATGTAAAAGTGAAGATCGGAGGCTACACCGACAATACCGGTACCGCCGAAGGCAACCTGAAACTGTCGGACGAAAGAGCATCGAACGTGAAAAACGCCCTGGTTGAACGGGGAATAGGAGCCGATCGCCTGACTTCCGAAGGTTTCGGGCAGGAGCATCCTGTAGCGTCTAACGACACCGAAGAAGGCAGAAAGCAAAACCGCAGAATAGCGGTTTCTGTACGTGAAAAATAAGCGTGCTATGGCTATAGGGAAAAGCCATCCGGAAACGGGTGGCTTTTTCATTTGTATATATTTTAGATGTTAGATATTAGCTATTAGATGTTAGACTTAATGCCGGACGATTGGTGAAGCCTCCCCCGGGCTATCTAATATCTAACATCTAATATCTAACTTCTAACATCTAATATCTAACAGCTCACGGCCACTTCATTTACATAATTTCGATCTGGACGACCTCCAGCTCATTGCTCAAAGCTATAAAAATCTTCACCCTTCACTTTTCATTATTCGCGTATCTGCTTACTTTTATAGACGCTTTGGTATCTTTTGCCGACAAACGTTGCCCAACGAAAAATGACACCAAAGCGGATGGCTCATTATTCAAAGCCGATAGCTAAAAACCTATGCATATCCTGACCTCTCTGCAACTCAAGGAAGCGGACGCCCAAACCATGGCCGTGCAGCAGATCAGCTCCTGGCAGCTGATGGAGCGGGCTGCGGGAGCGCTTTTTGAAAGCCTGAAGGCCGACGTGGACATCTACTCTTCCCGCTTTGCTATTCTTTGTGGCGCGGGAAATAACGGGGGAGATGGCCTCGCCCTTGCCCGAATGATTCATTCCGCGGGAGGAGAGGTCAGCGTTTTCCTCCTGGAAGCCCCTTTTTATTCGGCAGACAACCGGGCAAACCGCGAAAAACTGGGCGACCTGCCCGTGACCCTTTTCAATCTGCAATCCAGGCTTCATTTCCCCGAAAAATGTATCCTTATTGACGCCCTTTTCGGCTACGGCCTGAACCGCCTGCTCAGCCCCGACTGGAACGGCATCATCGCGCAGGTGAACGCCGCTGGCCCACGTATCCTGGCCATAGACATGCCGTCAGGCCTCCTCTCAGACGCCCACACGCCGCCCGATGCGCCGGTAGTAAGGGCCACCAAGGTATACACCTTTCATTCTCCTAAGAAAGCACTGCTTCTTCCTGAAAACGCCGGAAGAGCAGAAGAGTTCACCGTGATTCCCATCAGGCTGGAAGACTCCGGACAGGGAAACGAATACTACCTTACCGCCGAGATGTGCAGGTCGTGGATCACTACTCCCTCCCGCTTTTCCCATAAAGGTACGTTTGGGCATGTGTTGATCACCGGGGGGAGCTACGGTAAAATAGGGGCAGTGATCCTGGCCGCCCGCGCTGCCCTGAAAACCGGATGCGGACTCGCCACGGCTTTCGTTCCCCGTTGCGGGTACATTCCCTTTCAAACGGCGCTGCCTGAGGCCATGGTAATGACCGCTCTAGAGGAAGATTTCCTGGATATTTTTCCCGATGAGCCTCGCCGGTTCTCCGCCATCGGTATAGGAGTGGGCATGGGTACTTCCGAAAAAACAGAAGCCGCGTTTCTCCGTTTCCTGAAAAGCGGGAACCTGCCTCCGCTTGTGCTGGATGCCGACGCCTTAAATATTCTCTCCCGCAACCCCGACTACCTGTCCGATTTACCGGAAAACACCATTCTTACACCTCACCCCAAAGAACTGGAAAGACTGGTGGGTTCCTGGAAGAACGATTTCGAAAAGCTGGAAACGGTAAGGAAATTTTGTGCAAAAAGACGGGTAATTTTGGTCATCAAAGGCGCAAATTCGGCCATTCTATTCCCTGACGGACGCATAGCGTTTAATTCTACCGGAAATTACGGTATGGCCAAAGGAGGCAGCGGCGATGTGCTGACGGGCATGATTACCTCTCTTCTGGCCCAGGGCTATACCCCGGAGCAATCCGCTACGATAGGGGTGTTTCTGCACGGGAAAGCCGGTGATCTGGCACGGGAACGGCAAGGAGCCCGCGGAATGATACCCACAGATACGATTGAAGCGATTCCCCATGCCTGGATATCACTTTCTCCCCCGTACCTTTAGGCCGGCAGGCCCTTCCGGATACCTTTGTAAAGATGGTATAAGCCCAGTAACAGCACCACCGCAAACAAACACGCTACAAAACGGGGACGCATAAAGAATATCTGGTACTCCAGTATGTTTCCTTTCAGGATTTTGGCAGATATCTCCAGGTTAAGAAAATAGGCCACGCTCACCAGCCCGTAAATGAAGTAACGACGTGTATAGAGCGCATAACATCCCGCGAAAAGTATGGTCGAATGGGCGTAGCGTCCATGCATCTGGGTATTGAAATAGAAGAATACAATAGGCACAAGAACTCCCACCAGGAGGAGCTTATCTAGGGGGAAGCGGTCCGCGTACGTTTTCCATTGGATCTTCCGGATTAAATACACCAGCAAGGGTAAGAAGATCACTGCCATGGAAGCACAAAACATCATGAGTCCCATGGAGTTGTAGCTTAGCCCCCACTGCCCTTGCATATCCAGCTCCTTCACGGGATTATCAAACACAAAATACCAGAAATTATTGGCCCCCATCGAAACCAGCGGATACGCACCTACCATCCTCACTCCCACATTTAACACACGCAACAGGTCTCCGGCAAACACGAAAGGCAGGAGAATCAGCACCTGGAAAATAATCATCGGGATAAAAGCTTTTACCCATTTTACCGGCTCAAACTTTTCCAACAGGTCTTCCAGGAGTATAAAGGCGATGAGTGGGAAATACACCAGACCTTGAATTTTTGCATTGAGCGATACCACAAAAAACAAAATGCTCAGGGCCGGGCGTTTTTTTACCGCATAATAAAAACTCATGAAAACCAGGGTGGTATAAATACCGTCCCATTGTCCATACAAGAGGGAGTCATACAAAAACGCCGGATTCAATACAATGAGCAGACAGAGTAACGCCGCCTGGCGCTGGCTGCTATACCTCTCCCGTACAAGACGGTACACATAGTATACCCCTACCAGCTCAATAAAGAATGTAAAAAGTTTCAGGGAGTTAATATGAAGAATAATCGCTTCGGTACTTCCCGCAATCAGCGCGTATACATACAGGATATAATGGGTAAGCGGCAAATAATCTACACCGAGTTTATATATATTCTGAATGCCGTTCTCCAGCATATAATTGGCCCACGCAATCCACAGTCTACGGTCAAATTTGCCCGGAGTAGTTGTATCGGGTACAGCAATAATCACGACAACAAAAGCACCTAAAAGGAGCCATAGGATAGTTTTGTTCTCTTTCTGCCACTTTACAAAATTACCATAAAAGAGCTTAAAATATTTCATGTCGAATACGCGGATATTCTATTGCTTATCGTAGGGGGTAATTAAAAGTCCAATTTTAGTATAATGGCGTGAATAAACCAAAAACGCCCGATTAAAATAACATTAGAAAATATTTTTGGCGGTTTTCGAAAAATGTGCATCCAATATCCAGAGGATGGTATTGGCATCGGTATCTCCTTCAATTACAATGTCTGCTCTTTTGTACACTTCTATCCTGTCGTCGTATGTTTTAGACAGGGTATCTACCAGAAGTTCACTCTCCAGATTGTACAGGGGGCGGTTATTCTTTTTCGAATTCCGCATTCTTTCTTCCAGCTTATTGGGCTTCACATCCAGAAACACGCTGATCCCGTTCTCCTTAATGAAATCCATATTGTTACCGCTGCACGGGGTACCGCCTCCTGTGGCAATCACCAACCGGGTATTGGGCTCAATACGCTTAAGCTGTTCGGTCTCTACTTTCCTAAAGTATTCTTCCCCTTCCAGGTTAAAAATCTCGCTGATCTTCTTTCCCTCTGCCAACTCAATCTTTTTGTCCAGGTCAATAAATTCATAATTCAACTCTTTCGCCAATTGTCTTCCTAATGTGCTTTTCCCGGAAGACGGCATTCCAATCATAAAAATGTTTGTAGTCATCTATAAACAAAAGTACTATATGTTAATCAACTTTTTCAGTTTCGTGTCTGTAGGCAGGCGGTTAAAACTCCATTTCCCTAAAACCACGCCGTCTCGCATGAGGTAAATCACCGGATTATTGCGGGCCATGGTTTTCAATACCTTTTCGTCTGAAAAGTAATAGGAATAATTCAGTCTTTTGGTTTTCAGGTACTCTCCCACCCCTGTTTCCGGACTCAGCACCACCGACTTTACAGGCACCTTATTCACTTTGGCAGCCAGTTCCCGGTATTTCTTAAAATCCAGATCCTCTATATCGGAGGTCGATTTCAAAATCAGCACGAGCACATTGCCTTCCAGCACTGCGGACAATGCTTCATTGCCCGAGGTATCCACCACGCTGAAATCGGTAATGGCCGGCTGGAGGTGTTCCTCGTTGAGTACCTTAGAGCTCTGGTAAGTATAACGCAAGGTATCCATCAGGTATTCTGCCGACTGCACGGTTTCTCCACTGGTTTTGTCCAGGAACTCGTACACGATTTCCGGAGCGATATCCGGGCGTTTCATCTGCTCGGGTATACTTTTCCCTACCGCGTAAGGCAGCATATCGATCACCGGGAGATAACTGAGGCTGTAAATGCCTATTCCGATAGAAAGGATGGTAGCCAGTAATACGGCGGGGGTTCCGGCGGGCGAATTTCGGAATTTATTCCGGTAAACAAAGAGAATAATAATGAACACCATAGTGGCCACATTCTTCCAGAATGACGCCCAGGGTTTCAGTTTCATGAATTCCCCGAAGCAGCCGCAATCGGTTACCCGGTTAAAATAGGCCGAATAAAATGTAAGGAAGGTGAAGAACGTCATCAGCAGCAACGCGGCCCAGGCGGTCCATTTGAGCTTAAACCCAAACAAAAGCGCTACACCGATCACGAGTTCCAGGCAGCAAAAAATAACCGACAACGTCACCGAGGCCGAGGCCAGGCTCTCAAAAAAGCCTTCCAGCGCGGGCAGGTCCATTGCAAATACCTCAAAATATTCTTTTAACTTCAGGGCTGTACCGTAAGGGTCTACTACTTTTAAAAACCCTGAGAATATAAGGTACATCCCAACGATCAACCGTGAAAAGTTTGCCAAAATTTTCATAATTTCCTTATTGCTGGGCAGCCTGTGCCTGATTCAATTTAATAAGACAAAATACGGAATAGTTGATAATATCCTGGTAGCCGGAGCGTACCCCTTCCGAAATAAGCGTTTTCCCGTTATTGTCTTCTATCTGTTTAATCCGCATCAATTTCATCAGGATAATATCGGTCATAGAACTCACCCTCATGCTCCTCCATGCCTCATTATAATCGTGATTTTTATCAAATAACAAGGCTTTCACCTTGGAGACTTCTTCCTGGTAAGCCGTACTCACATCTTCTGTTTCCTCTCCGTGTTCCATTAAAATCAGGGCCATAATGCAGTAATTGATGATCCCGATAAACTCCGGAACCTCTCCTTCATCCACTCTTGAAAACCCTTTCTCCTGGAGGGTGCGTATCCTGCAGGCCTTGATATAAATCTGATCCGTTATGGAAGGAAGGCGGAGTATTCTCCAGGAGGTGCCATAATCTAAATTCTTCTTTGAAAATATCTCAAAGCAAAGAGCTATTATCCTTGAATATTCAGTTTCGGTCTTAGGCATTTAAATAATTTCAATAGTTTTTAGTTCTTTTGCAAACTATGAAAAATACATTAAATATCGGTGGTAAGATTCTGAGTTTAAACCAACCTCTTATCATGGGAATCCTGAATGTTACGCCGGATTCATTTTACAAAGATAGCAGATTT
>JBEBRS010000036.1:0-17969 GCA_040394705.1 Leadbetterella byssophila | reverse complement strand
GCCGCGTCCAGTATCACCAGTTTCCGGATCCGGCCGGGGTGGTGAACGGCCATGTACATCCCCAGCAAAGCCCCGAAGGAATGTCCGCCGAGATCACACTGCACTATACCCAGGCTATCCATCAGGCCCAGCACATCCGCGGCGTGTTCCTTCATGCTGTAACCTTCCGAAGGCTGATCGCTAAGCCCCCTTCCCCGAAGATCCACGGAGATAAAACGGCAAAACGAGGCCAACCCGGCCTTCAGCAACCCGTCAAAAGCATGGGCGTTAGCAGTAAGGCCGTGGGTCAGAAGCAGAGGCGGCAGGTGGCCGCCCGAATCCAGGTAATGGAGTTTGATATGATTGGTTTCTACAAAATTCGATTTCATACGTATAAAATTTTAGGCGGGCGGCGAGCTTTCAGCAGTCAGCCGGGTGGAAGGACGCCCCGCAACACTTCGCTGGTACCGGTTTTGTGCGCATTATACCCCCGGCCCATAGCCGAAAACCCATGCCCGGTACATCCCGGAGAAATTCCTGAAACCTCCCCGGTTCACAGGCGGTTAAGATACATCTCCCGTAATTCTCTCTTCAGGATTTTTCCCGCCACATTTTTAGGAAAATCCTGCACAAACATTACATCGTTTATCTTTTGGTAGCGGGCCTCCAGTTTAAGGTTGGCAAAAGCCAGGATATCGTTCTTGCTTCCCTCCATATCCTCTTTCAGAATCACGGCGGCTACGGGCGCCTCGCCCCAGTCGGGGTGTGGGATTCCGAAAACCGCTACGTCTTTCACGGCTTTATGCCGGGAAATAACCTCTTCAATATCCACGGGATAGACATTCACGCCGCCCGAAATAATAAGGTCTTTTTTTCGGCCTGTCAGAAACAGGTAACCCTCTTCGTCTACATATCCGAGGTCGCCGGTAAAAAGCCAACCGTTCCGGAGCGCTTCCGCTGTTTGTTCCGGGTTTTTATAGTAGCCGCTCATCAATAGCGGTCCTCTTCCCACAATTTCCCCGATTTCCCCGGCCGGAACCTCCTGGCCCCGATCATCCACAATCTTCATTTCCATCAACTGGGGTACGCAGCCCACCGAGCCGGCCTTTTTTTGAAAATCGTGTTTATCCAGTACGGTCATAAAGCCCTCGGTCAGTCCGTACAATTCATAAAAAACACCCGGCGCTCTGCGGTTCAATTCTTCTTTGTGTTCCAGCATGAGCGGAGCGCCTACGGAAAGAATATATTGCAGGGAAGCCAGGTTTTCCTTGTTAAAACCCGGTGTATTCAGGCAAGACACAATCTGTGAAGGTACCAGGATAGTGTGGGTCACTTTTTCTTTCGCAATCACCCGGCTTACCTCTTCGGCGTCAAAGTGGTCCATCAACACATACGTGGCGCCTACAAACATCACGGGCATCAGGGTGAGGAAAGAGCCGTTGAATACAATAGACCCCGAGTGCATCACTACACTCTCGGGCATCATCCGGAAATAATTGGCAAACAGAGATCCGTACAAGGCCCGTACCTGGTGAGAGATCACAATGCCTTTAGGCAAGCCCGTGGTGCCGCTGCTATACATGATATTATACGGATCATCGGGATATATTTCGCCTGTTTCCGGATCATTATCCGGCTGTCTTTTTTTCTGGAGCGCGTAGCTTTTAAACAAGGCCTTTTCGTCTTCCCGGTCAATGAGCCAGATCTGACGGCAATCCAGCTCTTCGATCACCTCCGTCAGGTAAGGTACCAGGGAAGAGCAGGTGATGACCAGGGCGGTGTCTCCGTTGTTCAACAGGTTCACCAATCCTGACCCTCTCAGCAAAGGGCTGTTGGGCAGGCACACGAGGCCGGCCTTGGCACAGGCCCAGTAGGTTTCGTAGAGTTCCGCCGAGTTAGGCAACAAGGTTGAAACCTTGTCGCCCTTCCTCAGTCCGGCCTCCATGAAAGCGTGAGCCAGTTGGTTCACCGAAGCGTTAAGCTCTTTATACGTCAGTCTCTTGTCTTGGTAGACAAACGCCGTATGTTCAGGCCTGAATCGTGCATTACGTGTCAATAATCCTGAAATAGTCAGCATGCTTTTTTATTTATTGTAAGGAATATGGTACCGCAATTCGGCCGATATCAGTCGTTTGATCAGGGGGGAGCCGGGAAACTCCCTTTGCTCCACATTGAACAGGTTCGATACGGCCGCTCCTACATTCAGCTGAGGGGTAATGGCATATCCGAGGCTCAGGT
Source organism: Leadbetterella byssophila (assembly GCA_040394705.1). Lineage (GTDB taxonomy): Bacteria > Bacteroidota > Bacteroidia > Cytophagales > Spirosomataceae > Leadbetterella > Leadbetterella byssophila_B. Next base: position 15,752 of record JBEBRS010000036.1, on the reverse strand, counting down.
CTACCGTGGTAAATCCGCCCATAGGTCCGTAGTTCCAGTTTTTCGCGATGTAACGGTCTGCTCCGGTGAGGGGGTTAGGTCCTGCATATACCGACCCTCTTTGCCCGACGCCTTCTTTTACGGCAATCTGACTTCCCGAATAAAAATCAAACTCCTGCACCCACCGGGCGGAAATATTGGCATAAACACCGCTCTTCGCAATATTTTTGAAGCTCAAAGTGGCCGCTACCCGGTTGGTAGGCGCGTTTTTACTTCTTTCTTCCAGGGAAACATAACCGTCGCGGTTGGCGTCATTCTCGGCGCGGTTTTCGGTAATATCGGAATCAAAATACGAGTATTTGACGCCCAGGCTCACCTCGGGGGTAAAGAAGTAATTCAAGCCCAGGTCTACTCCCCAGGAGTCTACGTTACCGTAGTTAAAATAGGTGGCAAATACGGCGCCGGGCTGTAATACACCGTTATCATCGGTGGCTCCGGGCAACAGCAGCGGCGAGTTAATGGGAATATCCCCTACTTTCTGGGCCCTTCCCGCAGTAGCGATCGCCGGGCTCAGGAAGTTTTCTGAACGACCGTAGTAGGCATTCACGTCGGCATACAGCTTTTTAGAGAGGGTCCCTTTGTATCCCAATTCAAAGGTATTGATCTCTTCCGGCACCAGCGGTGTAGTCACTTTTACATCCGCCGCGTTGTTGATATTTCCACCTACCGGCAGGTAGCTCACCCCGGCGCCGTTACCGAACACATAGCCGATCACGCTGGCCGACTGAAACAGGATAATCGGGGCGGAAAAGGCTTTGCCCCAGGTAGCCCGGAAGTTTCCGTTCCCGGCCTTTTGCACCAAAGCAATTTTGGGCGACACCATATTGCCGAAAACGCTGTGGTGATCCACCCTGAGTGCGCCTACCACTTTCAGGCCGGGAGTCAGCTTTTTATCGAGCTGAATGGCCCCGCCTACCTGCTCTACGGTAATCAGGTTATCTCCCTGCTCTCCGGGAACGGGACTGTCTGCCAGGGAGGTACCGAAAGTATTCGGAAAATCTTTCTGATAGGAAAGTGAAGCCACCACGTGCAGGCCGATCTCATCAAAGGGGTAATTGTACTGTACTTCTCCGTTCACCCGGCCCGACTGCTCTTTAAAGCGGTTGGGGTAAGCGTAGGCTTTTTCGTGCGCTACTTCATCGGTAGCGCCTAAGCCCTTCCAGGTCACATAGGTGGTAGTGTACGAGTTAATGGAGTAGGAGTTCCCCACGTTGGTCCAGGTATAATACAATTGGCCAAACCACCGGGGCGAAACATATCTTCCCTGCAAATACGAGAACTTCCAGTCGTCAATGCGGTTACGGCCGGTATTATTTACAGAGAGAAAATCATTATTGCTGCCTCCGTACGAAAGGATAATATCGGATTTGGGATTTACGGCATAGTACAGGCCGGCCTCTCCCCTCAGGTGTTTAAATTTAAAGTCAGGCACCATTTCATCTACCACAGCCGCGCCTACAAAAACCTTATCGTAGAATTCAAAGTCTTTTCCCTGGGTATACTCTCCGGTCAGTTTAAAGGCCAGTTTATCGCTGAGTTTCTGCGCGTGTCTTAATCTTCCGGAGAAAACACTCTGGTTACCTACCCCCACGGCCAAGGTGGTTCCATGGTATTTCCGGGGGTCTTTGGTAATGGTATTGACCACCCCGTTATGGGCGTTCGGACCGTAGAGGGCTGAATTAGGCCCCAGCACAATCTCCATACGGTCAATATCTTCTTTAATCACGGTATTCATGATACCCGAAGGCAATCCGCTTCCTCCGGCCATCATGGAATTCCGGCCGTCTGTCATGGTCAGGATTTTCGCGTTGAAAGCGTTGTTAAAACCGCGGGCGTTGAAGCCTACCCCGGTTACGCCTGTACGTACAAATTCCACGCCCTGGATTTTGGAAGCCAGTTCGCCTACATTAAACGAGGCCGTTTCGGCGAAATCGCGGGCGGTGAGTACGCTCACCGTAGCCGGAGCCTCTGTAATTTTCTCCGCTCTTCTCGATGCCGACACTACCACTTCTTCTCCGAAAATATGAGAGACCTGCATGCCAAAATCGAGGGTGCTTTCTGTGCCGGCCACCACCGTAATTTCGCTGCTTTGTTCGGTATAACCCACAAACCGCACCACCAGGGTTTGTGTACCTGCGGGAATCCCGGAAATCCTGTACCGGCCGTCAGCGCCCGAAACTACGCCCAGGTTAGTGCCTTTGACGGAGATACTGGCGCCAGTAAGGCCACCGCCTGCTTCCTGGTCGGTGATTCGTCCGGCCACGGTGCCGGTCTGGGCCATGGCACCCATAACCACCAGCATATAAATCAGGGTTAAAATTGTTTTCATAAGGTTAAATATTTAATTTGTATACTGATTTTTAGTTATTTAAAAAATTGAAAAGAATTTCATTAAACTCCGCCGGCTTCTCAAACATCACCATGTGGCCCGCGCCGGGCACCAGGCGCACCGTACTGCCCGCAATTTTCTCCCGGGCGGTCTCCGCCACTTTTTCCGTGGTAAGGGAAGGGTGCAGGTAGCGGTTGGGAATCAGGCCGTCATCCGCACCAAAAACCACCAGAACCGGCAAGCGGAGCGTTTCGAGTTTCGAAAACACGGGCTGAGACAGCATGCCTTTCACTCCCCGGGCTATTCCTTCCCAGTACGCATTGTACCGCTCGCATCGGGGCAGCATCAGGCGGTCATGAATCAGCGCCTCCGCTTCTTTGGGCATGTGTACAAAATTCATCCGGAAAGACTGCTTTACGGTAGCTTCATCCTGGGCTTTGCTGGCGGCCGGATTCACAAAATTGCGGAGCAACTGCGCCTCCTGCTCCGTAAAGGTTTCAATACCCGCGGGCGCGGCCAGCACCAGCTTTTGTACAGAATGCGGATATTTCAGGGCCGTAATCAGGGCGGTTTGCCCGCCCATGGAATGGCCGGTCAGCACTACTCTTTTCAGTTTCTTCGTCCGAATAAATTCGTGAATCACGTCGCTATAAAAACCCAGCGTCTCTTCCTCACTCTCCCCCAGATAAGCGGAAGACAAACCATAATTGGGCAGATCTAGCGCGATGACCCTGTATTTCCTGCCCAGTTCACTGATGTTCCGGTTCCAATGGCTGAGGTTCCCGCCCAAACCGTGTACCAGTATCAGGGTCTGCTTCCCTTTCCCTTCTTCACGGTAGGCCACTTTTATACCTTTGCCCAGCTCCTGGTATTTCACCCGGCTGGCGTAACTGAGGGTACAGCCGTCTTGTCCCGCCAGGGAAACGCTGAGAAAAAGGCCTATGAGAGAATATATATATTTCATCTGTATAAAATTTTAGCCGGGCGGCGAACCGCTTGGTGTGCCGGTTTTCTGATAGCTGATAGCTGAATGCTCATGGCTATTTCATTATTTTAACTGCGAGTTGCGCTTCAGCGCTTTATTCAAAATCAATCCTACGCCCAACGAAACCACAATGGCGATAGCGGTGGAAATCCCCGGGTTTCTCACCGGTTCCTGCATATACGGCGTAAGCCTGCCGTAATAAATACCGAAATGAACCACCAGGGCGGTGAGCGAAGCCGCCACCACCGCCAGACGCTTGGGGTTTTTCATAAATGTACCAAAAAGTACAGGTACAAATGCCGCCGAAAAATAACCGTAAACACCGTTCTGAGCAAAAATACCTACACTGAGATCAGGACTAACAATCTGCCAGTAGGAAATCACCACAGACACCACCGCCAGGCCCACAATAACCAGCTTATTGACCCACACCGACTCCAGGATATGCTTTCCCACTACCGGAGCCAGGATATCGTTGGTAATGGTGGTGGAGATGCTCTGGATCAGCCCTTCTAAAGTAGACAGTCCGGAGGAGACCAAACCCACAATCACGATCAATCCCAGCAAAGGAGAAAACTGTTTCAATACGTAAGCAGACATCACCGAATCTACCTTCAGCGGTTCTCCGTTAAACATCAGGTCGGGAAAAAGTACCCGGGCATACAAACCGGTCAACACCACGGTGAAGAAGAATGCCTGGATTACGATCCCCGAAAAAAGGTATTTGCCGGTATCTTCCGGTTTCTTTAAGAGCAACGACTTGGTGAGGATATGCGGCTGACAAACAATAGCCACACCCACAATCAACTGGCATACCACCACTTCGAAAAAGTCTCTGAAAAGGGGGCTTCCCGGGTTATAGGCTTTGGTCAGCACCGGATCGATAGCCTCCAGTTTAGCGAACAGTCCTCCCTGGAAAAGTTCGTAGCCCGATGCCAGCAGAATGAGTCCGATCGCAATCTTGAGAAACCCCTGCAATGTATTGGTATACACCATGGAGTTGGCTCCTCCAAACATCATATAGGTAAAGACAAAGACCACCAGGCCGATCAGGATATACAAAGGCTTGACGTCAAGGGCCTGAGAAAGCACGGAAGTCAGGCCTACACAGATCAAAACAATAAAGGCGATTAACAATAGGGACAAAAACCCGAAGTAAAGCGCGAACCCTTTGCTGCTGTACCGGCTGCCCATCCACTGGGCCAGGGAAAGCGCTTTCACGGACTGCCCGTATTTCTGAAAACCACGGGTCAGGAAATACAGAGAGGCCAGCGCACCTAAGGGCAGAAAGACGGCCATGGATAAAAAACCACTGAAGCCGTAAAAGGCCACAAAACCGGGGTTAATGATAAAGGTGGCCGCGCTGGTCATAGAGGCCGCCATTGAAAGCCCCACCATATACGGTGAAAAATTCACGGAGCCCAGGGCGTAATCTTTCACATTTTGGGTTTTCATGGCGCCGCGCACCACAAAACCCACAATGATCACCATATATACTATTAAACTAAGCCAGAGCGCTGTATTCATATCGTCCTAAAATTTCATTCAATAATACTATATTGAATCTTGGGAAATTTCAGGAATTAGGTGAACGAACCGGTTTCCACGGGTAAACGAATCAAAAAGTAAGGTGAACGAAAATTACAAAAACTCGATATGCTTCATTAAGGTCTCCCGGTAAGTCTTTCCTATCGGCAGGTATTTCCCGTCAATGATCACATCGTTTTCTTCAATGGCCGAAACCCGGTCTATATTGATGATATACGAACGGTGAATTCTCAAAAAATTCCGGGGCAGCCTTCCCTCAATCACCTTCAGGGGTTGGTTGAGAATATAGCGGGCGTCATCCACAATAAGCAGGGCATAAATATCTTCGGATTCCACCCATTTGATGTCGCGCACATTCACCCTTTCCAGGCGGCGGCGCGACTTCACAAAAATGCTGTCGTCCAGGCTCAGCCTCTCGGAAGGAGCAGAAAGGTATTCCCGGGAGTTAAACAGGCTGATCTCCATAGCGGCCAGCAGGTTTTCGGGGTTTACCGGTTTTACCAGGTAAGCAAAGGGTTTGGTTTTCTTGGCTTTCTCAATCACGGCCACATCACTCTGGGCCGTCAGGAACAAAAACGGAATACCCAGCGCCTGCAGGTCACGGGCCAGATCTATCCCCGTCTTAGCCCCTGCCAGCTCAATATCCAGCAGCACCAGCTCGGGCATCAGCGATCGGATCTCCGGCAAAGCCTCCTCGGCATTGTCTTGGGTTCCGGAGATCCGGAAGTCGAGATCCTGGAGCATAAAACTGATCTCCTTCGCGATCATCCAGTCGTCTTCCACAATATATACGCTCACTTTTGACATCAGGCATTATTCATTAAATTCGCCAGTTCCTCCCCTACCAGGCTCCCAATTGCCACACCGGTTCCCGTAAGCCTCACCCCGCAATATACGTTATCCGACAACTGTTTTACAATGGGATTACGCTGTGAACCCATGCCCATGATCCCGCTCCACCGGTGTTCAATTTCCACATGGCGACCGGGCAAGATGATCTCCCTCAGATACATCTCCAGCCGACCCTGTATCTGTTCCGTAATGGAAAACTCGGTGGTGGTTTCTCCTGCTATATCCAGGTTCCGGCCCCCACCGAATAAAACCCGGTTGCCGGTATTCCGGAAAAAATAGAACCCTTCGTCAAAATGAAAGCAGCCTTTGAAAGGAAGGTCTTCCAGGGGTTGGGTCACCAGCACCTGTGCCCTGGCCGGCACCACATCGAGATCATAAAACTGCCGGGTAAAAGCATTGGTGCATAAAAAGACCTTCCGACAGTTTATGTTAAAGGTATAATTCAGTTCCAATTCTACGTGAGAAGGATGATCAGACAGCCCCGATACCTGAACTGTATTCAGCACGGTAATGTCTTTCGAAACCACCAGTTTCAGCAACGCCTTCATCATTTTACCTGTATGAATCTGCCCTTCAAACCGCGTTTCAATCATTCCGATCATATTTCCAAACCCGAAATCTCGTTCCGACCTGTGATACACGTCTTCTCCAAAAACCGGGTGAAGCCAGGCGTTGATCCTGTCCATTTCAGACACGCTTCTGTCCATCCTCTCCCGGTCTTCGTACCGGAAGAGCTCATAGCCTCCCCACGACCGGTAATCCATGGTTTCATCACCCAAGAGGGTACGCAGCTTTTGTATGCCCTTATATCTCCGCTCTACCAACCGGTAAATCTCTTCTTCCGGGTTAGATTCCAGATATCCGAGAATTTCCGAAAGCGTTCCGAAACAGGCAAATCCGGCGTTTTTGGTACTGGCGCCCTCAGGCATCATTCCTCTTTCAAGCACCAGGATCCTGGCTTTGGGGTGCATTAACCTGAGGTGGTAAGCGGTACTCAAGCCGACTATCCCACTTCCGACGACCACAAAATCGACGTTTTGAAAATACAAATCACGCTCCCAGTAACTTAAGTTCATACGAAAATATCACGGCGTTCCTTAAAAGTACGCATATATTCTTAATTTGGTACTCGGTTTTAAAAGTTCAATGGTAAAAAAAGTGGTCTTTAGAAACATAATCCTCTTTTTATCAACGGGTTTATTCCTTTTGACGGGCTTTGCCGCTTTTTCCCGGGAAGGGCTGTCCAAAGACAGTACCTACCGGCTATCGGTTACGATTGAAAATTCCCGGGTTCATGACCAGAATTACGTGCTTTATTCCCCTGAAAAATGGGGTCTGGTGCGGGCGGTAGTCAGGGGGCGTACGGACACATTGTTTACCGGAAGTACCATTCCCTTGCTGAAAAGAGACCTGCTCACCTATCAATCTGCATTTTCACTCCAAGTACCGAAAGACAGTTTTTTAACCGTTGACCTCCAGTTGCAGGGCAAATATTCCATCACCACGCCTTCCACTACCGCCTGGAAGTACGAACCCGCGGAAGTGTTCTTCCAAAATGACCGTTCCCGTCTTTGGCAGCAGGGACTGTTTATGGGGGTTATCTTGATCATGGGACTTTACAACCTGTTGATATTCCTTTCGGTAAAAGACATATCCTACCTGTTTTACACTTTATCCATTTTTAGTCTCGGTGTTTATTTCGGTTTTTACTACGGTTTTGGAATAGAACTTTTCTGGCCGCAAGGCCCGGTTTGGGACATTTACTCCTACTCGGTGGTGATTCCTTTTACCAACTGGGCGCGGGTCAGGTTTACCTACCACTATTTTGGAAACGAAACGCTGGAAGCCACCGATAAGAAAATCCTGCGCATACTGGAATGGGTTTGCCTGGCCACTATCGCCACGCATTCCCTTTTTTATGTCTACAGGATAGATTTCCTGAAGCCCATAGTCACCTGGATAGCCATTTTGGGCGTAAGTGTACTTTTGGTGATGCTGTTTTATGGCCTGAAAGGGATGCAAAAGGGGTTTATTCCCGCTCAACTGTTTGTTCTGGCCAACGTGGCGTTTGTACTGGGGGCTATTCTGTTTATTGCACGTGAACTGGGTATTCTGCCGGATAATTTCCTTACCCGTTACGTGGTGCAGATAGGCGTGTTGGTGCAGGTGGTCCTCTTTTCGCTGGGACTTGCCAGCCGGATCAACCAGGAGAGGGCCAAAATTGCCCTGCTTGAATTGCAACAGGAAATTGAGCGAAAACAACTCATCGAAGATCAAAAAAAGGAGCTGGAGCAACAGGTAAGGGAACAGACAGAAAATCTAAGAAAACTCAACCTCCTGAAAACTAAAATATTGTCTATCATCTCTCACGACCTTCGTAATCCCATTGTATCGATTGGCTCCTTCCTGAACCTCATGATCGATCACAAGGAACGCCTTTCGAAAGAAGAGCAAAACCTGATGGCCGGTAAAGTGAGGCAGTCGCTCCACTACCTCGATCAGCTCCTGATGAACCTCCTGCATTGGTCACGGTCTCAATCTACCCGCCTGATGCCCGCGTTTCAAACCGTTGACCTCCGCAAGGTATTGGACAATGCCATTGAATACCATACCCTGAATATGGAAATCAAGGAATTGAAGCTCACACGTCATCCCGGAGAAAACCCGCTGATCAAAGGAGACCTGGAAATGCTGAATTTTATTTTCAGGAATATCCTGGGCAATGCCATTAAATTCAGCAGTCCACAGGGAGAAATCTGCATAGACACGCACGAGTCTGCCTCCGACATCCGGATAGCGGTTCGCGATTACGGCACAGGCATGAGCGCGGATAAGATTGAGAAACTTAACTCCAGCCTCACCATGCCTACTACGGTAGGTACGGCCAAAGAGAAAGGTTCAGGACTGGGCCTGGTGATCTGCCGCGAGTTTATCCAACTTCACTCCGGGCAACTGCACATTGAAAGTGACGGCAACTCCTGGACGAAAGTAACCGTTTCCTTCCCAAAAGAATGAGGTCAGCCCGGGGACTACCCCCCGTCTATTTCTGCGCGTTCCGGGCCTGCTGCATGGGGTTTCCGCCGGTAGAAGCCCCCCTGGGCGCACCCATGGTCCGGAAAGCTTCGAAACGACTCATTTTGGTCGTATCTCTTGGCCACACGTTATTGTCTTCATCGATATCCGCGGTTTCCCGGTACGGGTCAAGACGAACCGTTTTCACTTCCTTGGTTTTGGCGAAGGCTTTGGTGACTTCGTGCTCATTTTTTCTCCAGATATAGGCTGAGATCCTTTCCACTTCTTTGGAGCCGTCAGTATATTCCCACTCTATAATCAGGGGCATCACCAGTCCGCCCACATTCTTAAACGTAATTTCATAGAAATGATAAGGGGTATCGGAAGATTTTGCCCGGGCAAATGCGTCCTTGTCCTTTTCACTGACCGCGAACCTGTCCCACGTATTGTAAAAATCCAGCAGGCTGGTGTCGGCCTCCACGGCATATTGGATACCGGATTCCCGGTTTCGGTTCCGGGTAATATCGTCCAGGTTTCTTTCGAAAGCCGACGATTTTTCCCGGGCTATTCTTTCCGGGTCTTTGTCGTCTTGCATCAAATGCCTTACATTTTCTATGGCGATATCTACCGGTTCAATATCGTAGAACCAGCCTCTCCAGAACCAGTCGAGGTCAACGGCGGAGGCATCTTCCATGGTTCTGAAAAAATCCGCGGGCGTGGGGTGTTTAAACGCCCATCTTTGAGAATACTCCTTAAAGGCAAAGTCGAACAGCTCCCGCCCCATGATGGTTTCACGAAGAATATTCAATCCGGTAGCCGGCTTGGCATAGGCATTCGGGCCGAACTGTACAATGTTTTCGGAGTTGGTCATGATGGGCTCCAGCTGTTCTTTCGGCAGCTTCATGTAATCGGTAATCATAAACGCGGGTCCTCTCTTGGAAGGGTATTCCGGCTCCCATTCCTGCTCGGTGAGGTACTGCAAAAACGTATTCAGTCCTTCGTCCATCCAGGTCCACTGCCTTTCGTCCGAGTTCACAATCATGGGAAAGAAGTTATGCCCCACCTCGTGGATAATCACCCCGATCATACCGTATTTGGTGGCTTCCGAATAGGTACCGTCGGCTTCCGTACGGCCATAGTTAAAACAAATCATGGGGTATTCCATGCCGTTGGCGGCCTCCACCGAAATGGCTACCGGATACGGATACGGAATGCTGAATTTGGAATAGGTACGGAGGGTGTGGGCCACCACTTTGGTCGAATATTTCCGGTAGAGGCCATAGGCTTCCGGTCCGTAATACGACATGGCCATGGGCGTATTTCCCTCAATACCGTCGGTTTTCATGGCATCCCACACCAGGCGGCGGGAAGACACAAACGCAAAATCCCGTACATTCTTCGCCTCGTATATCCAGGTTTTCTTGGCAGTGGCTTTGGATTGGATAGCGCTTTCCATTTCCTCCCGGGTCACTACCTCTACCGGCTCTTTGGTCTCATTTTGCGCAGCTTTCCACCGTTTCAACTGCTCGGCGGAGAGTACTTTGTCGTAATTCTGGCAAACGCCCGTAGCCCCCACCACGTGATCGGAAGGCACCGTAATGTTTACCTTATAATCGCCAAAAGCGAGGGCAAATTCTCCGCGACCGGTGAATTGCTTATGCTGCCATCCCTGGAAATCGGAATACACGGCCATACGCGGAAACCATTGGGTGATGGTATACAGGTAGTTATCGTCCTTCGCAAAATATTCGTATCCACCGCGTCCGCCTTCTTTCATGCGGTCGGAGATATTGTAATTCCAATCGATTTTAAAAACGAATTTAGCACCGGGCTTGAGCGGAGCGGGAAGGTCTATCCGCATCATGGTATAATTGATGGTATACGGCAGCCCTTTACCGGCGGCATCCGTCACCTTCATGATATTGACCCCATACGCTTTTTCCGGCTTTTCCGTCATGTTCCTCACCAGTCCTTCCGGCACCCGGTTACCAATGCGGCTGCCGTCAAACGATTTGTTTTCCGCATCGGCCGCGTGTTCATTTTCATCCAGCTGCAACCAGAGGTAGGTGAGCGGATCGGGCGAATTATTGGTATAGGTAATGGTTTCCGATCCGGTGATCTTCTGGTTTACGTCATCCAACTCCACATGGATCACATAATCGGCTTTCTGCTGCCAATATTGGGGACCGGGCGCTCCCGAAGCGGAACGGTACATGTTGGGGTCGCTCATGATGATACCCAACTGTTCAAATTTATTGCCGTGATTCGAGGCAGGATTGTTCCTGATGTTCTGCGCGTATACCGTACCTGCCAGGAGACCCAGCACGGAGATTAATGTAAGCTTTTTCATTCTAAAGAATATTACCGATTCGTTCCATACACATGATAAATGCTATCCCAAATATAGCAGACGACAAAAACATATTCCAATCTCTTTGTGAAACTTTGGCAAATTTTATAACGAGCTGTGCCAGGAGCAATACCGCCAACACTATAATGACCTGCCCGAATTCCAGCCCCACATTAAACCCGAACAGGGGGAGCGCCAGTCCCGACTCCGCGCCCAGCAGGCTTCTCAGGTAATTGGAAAAGCCCATGCCGTGGATAAGGCCGAAGAAAGCCGCCACCGCATACTTAAAAAACCGGTGTTCCTGCCGGCCCTTCACGATATTGCCCAGGGCGGTCACCACAATAGAAAGAGGAATCAGAAACTCAATCAGGTCGGCGTTGACGCGAAATATGTTCAGCACGCTCAGCGCCAGCGCCACCGAATGCCCGAGGGTAAAGGCCGTCACCAAAACCAGTACCTTTTTCCAATCGGCCAGGGTATAGATTCCGCAGAGTACGGTCACAAAAAGAATATGGTCATAGCCCCCCAGATCCAGGATGTGCTGCCAACCAAGCTCAAAGTAAAGTGAAAATATATCCAAATGTTTCATTTAATTATTGGCAAATATGGTATTTATTTACGTTTTATTGTAATCACAGGAGAATAAATATGCTTTATATCCCGCTTTTATGGCTATTCTGGGCACATCCTTTTTACGTAAGTGTGACTACCATAGAGCAGAGCCGCGACAAGACTTCCCTGGAAATCTCCTCCCGGATTTTCTTTGATGACCTGGAAACAGCCCTGAAAGATGAATTCGGAGGAAAGACAGACCTCAAAAACCCGGACCGGGAAAAGGAAAACTCAGCGTTAATCGGACGGTATTTCGACCGGCATTTCAGGATTAGTATTAACGGAAAACCGGTTCAGGGCGAGTTCCTGGGCTTTCGTCTCGAAAGCGAAGCCGCCTGGTGTTTCCTGGAAGTGAAAGGAGTCACCGATGTGCAAAAGGTGGAAGTATACAACCGCCTGCTGTATGCCTCTTTCAAAGAGCAGATTCATATTTTTCATCTTCAGATTAAAGGAAAGAAAAAGAGTACGAAGATCAGTAACCCGGATGCGACGGCGGTCTTTGAATTTTAAGCCCCTTTTAAGTTTTTTAGGAACAGCCCTATTAAACCACCGATTTCTTTTTTAAATTGCCCGGGTTTCAGCCTATAGCTAAATATATACCGATGAGAAAACTGATAATCCTCCTCTCTTTCCTGACCTGGGGTTGTTCGTCTAAAGACACCGCCGACCTGATGGTGGTTAACGCGCGGGTGTACACGGTGAACGCCGACTTCGCTACCGCCGAGGCCTTTGCGGTCAAAAACGGCAAGTTTATCCGTATAGGTACTACGGAAGAAATTCAGCGCCGGTACCAGGCCAAAGAGACCGTTGATGCCGACGGAAAACCGGTGTACCCGGGTTTTTATGATGCACACGCTCATTTTCCCAGCCTGGCGGAATTTCTGGGGGAAGTGGACCTGAACGGTTCTCAATCTTTTGAAGAAGTAGTAGAAAGGCTGAAAGCCTGGGAGAAGAACAACCCGGACAAGTCCTGGATTGTAGGAGGCGGATGGGACCAGAATCTCTGGCCGGGGAAACAGTTCCCTGATAAACGCCTGCTGGACAAAGCGTTTCCTGACAAACCCGTATTTCTGAGCCGGGTGGATTATCATGCCGCCGTGGTCAATTCAAAGGCCCTGGAGTTAAATAAAATCACGGCAATCAGAGAGGTGCCGGGCGGACTTATCGGGGGTAAAAACAATGTACCTGACGGCCTTCTGGTAGACAATGCCATGGACCTCATTCATATTCCGTCACCCTCTGAAGAAGCTTACCTGAAGCTCCTGCAGACGGCCCAGGATTCCCTTTTCTCTGTAGGCCTGACCAGCCTGGTGGATGCCGGACTGTCTGTCAGCGCCCTTGAGCTACTTAAAAAATTCTACAAAGACGGGCAGTTGAAGATCCGGGATTACGCAATGGTTTCTGCCTCTCCTGCAAGTGTAGACGATTACATACAGCGTGGATTTTACGAGTCGGACCGCCTGGAAATAAAATCGTTTAAAATCATGGGCGACGGCGCCCTGGGCTCCCGGGGCGCCTGCCTGCTGGAACATTATCATGACGCGCCCACCCGGGGTTTCCTCCTCCACAGTCCGGAAGAACTGGATACGATGATCGGAAAAATCTCGAACAGCCCGTTCCAGGCCAACGCGCACGCCATTGGGGATTCGGCGAACCGTATCCTGCTTGACCTGTACGGCAAACATCTGACCAATAACGCCAACCGGCGCTGGCGTATAGAACATGCCCAGATCGTAGCTCCGGAAGATTTTGCCAAATTCCGGCAGTTTATGATCATTCCTTCCGTGCAGCCTACCCATGCCACCTCAGACATGTATTGGGCGGAAGACCGGATCGGCGCGGAAAGAATGAAAGGCGCCTATGCGTACAAACACCTGCTGAACGAATACGGCAAGGTAGCCATTGGCAGTGATTTCCCGGTAGAGCATTTTAACCCCCTTTACGGTTTCCATGCGGCTGTGGCCCGCGTAGATGCGCAGGGTTACCCGGAAGGAGGCTTCCGGATGGAGGATGTATTGACCAGGGAAGAAGCCCTGAGAGGCATGACCATCTGGGCCGCTTACTCCTGTTTCCAGGAATACAAAAGAGGAAGTATAGAGAAGGGAAAAGACGCTGATTTTATTATCCTGGAAGACGATATCATGACCGCACCTGCGGAGAAATTGAGAACGGTGAAAACGGCGCGTACGGTAGTGGGCGGTGAAACGGTATTTCTTCGTCAATGACCGGCTTCCGTCGGCACAAAACATAACCCTTAAATAAAATGACCTTTTTAATTATCTTACTAAGCCTGGCCTGCCTCATTCTGCTGATTTCCTACTTCCGCGTGAATGCTTTCCTGGCGTTTCTTTTGGTTTCTATCGGCGCGGGCCTGGCTCTGGGTATTCCCCTCACAGGCATTGTGTCTTCGGTAGAAAAAGGCATTGGAGGCATTATGGGCAGCCTTACGCTGATCCTGGTGCTGGGCGCCATGTTAGGAAAGCTGGTGGCCGAGAGCGGCGCGGCCGACCGCATCGCCGCCGTGATGGTCCGCATTTTCGGGGAGAAATACATGCGCTGGGGTTTAACCGTGACCGGGTTCATTGTGGGTATCCCCCTGTTTTACGGCGTAGGGTTTGTGCTGTTGGTTCCGCTCATCTTCTCCATTGTGTATAAATACAAGTTACCGGCGGTTTATATCGGTCTGCCCATGCTGGCGGCCTTATCGGTCACCCACGGTTTTATTCCGCCTCACCCTTCGCCGGTGGCGCTGGTGACGCTCTTTCACGCCGACATGGGCCTCACACTGATCTATGGCCTGCTCATTGCGGTACCCGCCATTATCCTGGGCGGCCCGATCTTTTCCAGAACGCTCAAAGGCATACAAGGGGCGCCTTCGGCTATTTTTCAACCGGGTGAAACGTCCCAGGAAGAATTACCGGGTACGCTCAACAGTTTCATCACCGCCCTTTTTCCTGTTTTCGCCCTTATTTTGTTTACTATCCTTCCGTATACGGTAGCGCCAGACTCTCCTGCTCTCCCATACATTCATTTCCTGGGTAACCCCTCTATTGTCATGATCCTGTCGCTCTTGCTGGCCAGTTATTCCCTGGCCCTCAGCCGGGGAAAAAAGATGGGCTGGTTAATGAAAGTATACGAAGAAGCGGTCAAAGACATAGCCATGATCCTGCTGATCATCGCCGGTTCCGGTATATTCAAGCAAGTGATGGAAGACAGCGGTGTGAGCGTACAAATCGCCGAAAGCCTGCAACAGCTGAGCGTACATCCCCTGGTGCTGGCCTGGGTTATTACAGCGGTAATCCGCGGCTGCGTGGGTTCGGCCACGGTAGCGGCCCTTACGGCAGGGGGGGTATTGCTTCCCCTGGTGACCAACTCCGGAGTAGACCCCAACCTGATGGTGCTGGCCATAGGCGCAGGAAGTCTAATGTTCTCTCATGTCAACGATTCCGGCTTCTGGCTGTTTAAAGAATATTTCGGGATAAGCATCCGAGATACCTTCCGGTCGTGGTCGGTGATGGAAGCCATCGTCTCCGTGGTAGGACTTGCGGGCGTGTGGGCCTTGCACCTGATTATTTAATTCAGCGGTAAGCTGAATCTCCATAAAATTTAAACGAATACGAAATGTTTAACGCCGACGAACAATTTGAAAAACTTGGGCTTACCCTTCCCCCTGCCCCGGCGCCTAAAGGCGTGTACAAACCCTGCCTGGTAGACGGAAAATACCTTTATCTTTCGGGCCACGGACCGGTTCAGAACGACGCCTCCCTTATTGTAGGCCGGATTGGAAGCGAGATGACACCGGAACACGGCAAAATGGCGGCACGCCAGGTAGGCCTGACCATGTTGTCCACCATTAAATCCCAACTGGGAAGCCTGAATAAGGTGAAACGCGTGATTAAAGTACTGGGGATGGTCAATTGTACCCCCGAATTTGAACACCACCCTTTCATAATTAACGGGTGCAGCGAGCTGTTCGCTTCCGTGTGGGGAGAAGAAAACGGGATCGGCGTACGAAGCGCCGTGGG
>JBEBRS010000035.1:0-18259 GCA_040394705.1 Leadbetterella byssophila | reverse complement strand
ATCATATACGCTATGAAATACTATATACAGCTATTTAGCCCCCACGGACTTATACGGCATAAAAATGCGGAAATCGGTCGCGATAAAGACACCGGCGGACAGGTGAAATATGTCCTGGAGCTGCTGGAAGCCCTTTCCGGGCATCCCGCAATCCGGAAAGTAGACCTGGTCACCCGAAAAATTGTGGACAAGCGCGTCTCTCCCGCATACGGAAAAGACATTGAAATCATCAATGAAAAAGCCCGCATTGTGCGTATACAATGCGGAGGATTGCTGTATCGTGAAAAGGAACAGCTCTGGAATCACCTCGATGAATTCGTGGATAAAACGATTCGTTTTACCGAAACCCAAAATGACATCCCCGACGTCATGCACGGCCACTATGCCGACGGCAATTACATAGCCCGGGAACTTAGCCGGGTTTTCCGCACCCGTTTCATTGCCACGGGCCATTCCCTGGGGAGAAATAAAAAAGAAATCCTGCTGAAAGAAGGTCTTTCGACGGAAAAAATCAATGCCCGCTTCAATATGGAGAAGCGGATTCAGGAAGAAGAAGAAACCCTGAAATCAGCCGACGCGGTGGTGGTAAGCACCCAATACGAGATCGATTCCCAATACGAAAAATACGAAAATAAGGGCAACGCCCGCTTCACGGTAATTCCCCCGGGCATTCAGCATGACCTGTTTTATCCTTACTACAAGACCAGCATGCCAGGATTTTCCCTAACCACCGAACAGGAACTGGCCTTGTTAAGGGTGAATTCAGAAATTGAGCGCTTTCTTTTCGCACCGGAAAAACCCCTCATTCTTTCCATAGGGAGAGCCGATAAACGCAAAAACTTCGAGACCATCATCACCAGTTACGGGCAAGACAAGGAGCTGCAGGCCATGGCCAACCTGGCCATCTTCGCGGGGGTAAGAAAAGACATCAGCCTTATGCCTTCCGATGAACAGGAAACGCTGACTAATCTCCTCCTGCTGATGGACAAATACGATCTATACGGGAAAATGGCCATCCCGAAAAAAAACGACCCGGTGTACGAGGTACCCGAAATCTACCGGGTTGCCGCCCGCAAAAAGGGTGCTTTTGTGAACGCCACCCCCGGTGAAAACTTCGGACTCACCCTCATTGAAGCGGCGGCTTCCGGGCTTCCCGTGGTGGCTTCTCCTACCGGTGGACCTAAAGAAATTGTGGAAAACGCCAAGAACGGACTCCTCGTGGATGTAGATTCCCCTTCCGCTATATCCCATTCTCTCAAAGCCATCATTTCCGACCCCACAAAATGGGACGAATACTCCGGAAACGGTATGATCAGCAGCCAGGAAACGTATTCGTGGGAAGCCCATGCCCACCGCTATGTCGACCTGCTCCACACCCTCTTCGCCCGTGAAAATATCCTGCCCGACAAAGAAAATCCGGCCTGGGGAAACCGTTTATTAAAGACTCCTGTCTTTTTTATTTCCGACCTGGACGGCACACTGATTGAAGGAAAAACCGCGCCGGCACTTCCTGAATTGATGCGCTTCCTGGACGAACGTAAGAAAAAGATTGCCTTTGGCATATCCACCGGCCGGAACGTCGCCATGATGAAAAAAGCACTCGCCGAACATCCTACCCTGTCCTCCGCCGATTTCTTTATCTGCTCGGTCGGCACGGAAATCTACTACACAAAAGATTTTCTGCCTGACAGGGGCTGGGAGAAACATATACGGTTTCAATGGAAACGGGAAAAGCTCCTCGAACTCCTGAAGGATTACCCCGGCCTCACCCTACAGGAAGAAGGGGCGCAGACACCCTTCAAGCTAAGCTATTATGTGAATGAGGATTTCGGTGATGATCAACTGGCCGACATCTATCACCTTCTTGACCGCCGGCAGTTACGCGCCAAACTGTTTCTGACCGACAATCATCATCTTGATCTGGTACCGCCCCGCGCCGGAAAAGGAAAAGCCTTGCACTACCTGGGTTACAAATGGAAAAAAGACATCCGGAATTTTATTGTTTCGGGCAATGGCGGGAATGACCTGGGCATGCTGGGCGGCCGAACGAACGGCATCGTAGTCAGCAACCACAGCCCGGAACTGGTGATCCTCAAAGAAAACCCCAATGTCTATTTTTCGGGCACCCCCCTGGCAGAAGGGGTTTTGGAAGGCATACGGCATTACTATCGTTCCAAAAGGCACCTGTCGGAAATCTAGCCCCCGCTTATGAGGCGTTCGGGATCAAATGGATAAAATCCTTGCGGTAAAGGTTAAAACATGCCCATCGGTGTACGGCGGTACGCTTATCTTTGTATCCGTAAACTCTTTCTGATGAACCGAGCGATCCTGATCTTCCTGTGGTGTGTATCTACGGCGGCTTTCGCCCAGAAATTAAGTCCTTACCAACAGCCGGGACTCTTCAACCCCCTGGTGCCGGGCTACTTCGCGGACCCGACCGTAAAAAAGATCGGAGATACGTATTATCTTTTCGCCACTACGGACGGGAACGGCTGGGGCGCGGGCCCTTCCCAGGTCTGGATCTCCAAAGATTTTGTCAACTGGTCGCTTAAACCCATGAACTGGCCCGATACCCATTGGTATTGGGCGCCCGATATGACCCGGGGATACGACGGGCGCTACTACCTGTACTACAGCCAGCCGGTAGAAATTTTCGCCGCCGCCTCAGATCAGCCCACCGGCCCATGGACGCCCCTCAACCCCGACAGTACCTCCATCATTCCCAACTACATGATTCCCGGGGTGATTACCCTTGATGCCCAGACCTTTACTGACGATGACGGTTCCATCTACATGTTCTGGGGTACATGGGGCATCTACCCCGACCACGGATGCGCGGTAGGCTTGCTGAATCAGGATATGAAAACTTTTTCCCGGGTGGAGCTTATTCCCAATACGGTGGCAAAAGACTTCTTTGAAGCTCCCTACATGTTCAAACGAAACGGAATTTACTACCTGATGTATTCTTCCGGGCGCTGCGAAGACCACACTTACCGGGTGCAGTATGTCAAAAGCGAAACAGGCCCTTTCGGCCCCTACGAATACCCGGAACATAACCCCATACTGGTCACCAGCGAAGACGGGAGTATACACGGTCCCGGCCACCACAGCATTATCCAGGCAAACGATGCATATTACATCGTCTACCACCGCCACAACAACCCCCATTCCGGTGGCGGGTTTCATCGCCAGTTAGCGGCGGATAAAATGATATTTGACGACAAAGGCGATATCGTCCATGTAGCGCCCACACAGGAAGGCATAGGCTTCCTGGCGCAAAACGCGCGCCCTTACACCAACCTGGCTTTGGGGAAACCGGTGATGGCTTCTTCCGAATACAGTCCGGAATTTCGCGCCTCTTTCGCCGCCGATGACAATAACGGCACCCTCTGGAGAGCGAAAGACAACGGAAGCCCCGCCTGGCTTCAGATTGACCTGGGCGCATCGCATACGGTGAACACCATTCTTACCCAGTTTGAATACGCCACCTGGTACTACGAATATCTCATTGAATATTCAGAAGACGGTCACTCCTGGAAAACCTACGCCGACAAACGGAATAACAGGCAATGGGGAAGTCCCCTGGCCGACTTCGGGCAAGCAAAAATGCGGTATATCCGGATTCATCTGTTCGACACCCAAATGCCCGGATTGCCCAAAGGAATCTGGAATGTGAAAGTATATCAGGAAAAGTTAAGGGAGGAATTTTACCTGTCTGCCCCGCAAGATGCCCCGGAAAAGCCCTTGCGCGGCGACCTGCTGATTGACCTCAGCGCCCATCATCACCTGACGAGCGAACCCGTTACGGAAATCCGGAACCGGGGAAAACTCCAGGGCAGTTTCCGGTCTTCTCAACCCGTGGTCACCGATGTTATTCAGGGTAAAAAATGCTTTGTATTCAGTGACAAAAACCATTTCCTGTCCGACTTTAAAGTTCCGGCTTCTCTCTCCGGAAACAGCAGCTACAGTATCGTCTTTGACGTGTTAAACCCCGAAATCGACCGGTATGAACCTCTTCTCGCGTGGTCGGCCGGCCGTCAGGACCTCACCCTGGCCCGCTTCGGGTACGGATCAGACGCTTACAGAGGTGCTGTAAGCCATGGCTCCTGGCCCGATATGCCCTACAAGAAGCTTCCGGAAGCCGGAAAATGGCACAGGATAGCCATTACTTTTGACGGCTACATGGAAAAAATTTGGGTAGACCAGGAACTTGTCGCGGAAAGCAATAAAATGCTGTTTGTCCGTACAGGGGAAAATTTCCTTCTGGGTACTGACCGTGAAAATTTCTTTTCCGGCGCCATCGCTTCCCTGAAAGTATATGACCGTGCGCTGGAGGCCGAAGAGATCTTCACATCGGAAACCTCCGAAAACGTACCTGCCTGGTATCTTACTGCTGCGGATGCCTCCTATCTCTCCGATACCCCCTGGACCAACCGGGGAAGCGCAGGCGGAACGGCCGGTACAGTACAGGCCCGGGATTTTAAAGGAAAACAAACCGTGCTGCTAAAGGACGGGAAGCTATTGCCCCCGGATGCCCTTGCGTACCTCCTTGACCACCCCGAAACCGTGCTTACTTTCCAGGCTTCTCCTCTTTCCAGGCACTCTGACCTCTATCGGTTGGGCATCCTGGATAAAAAAAGCCGGAATACCGACTGGTATACCATCACCTTGCACGGTTCAGGAGATTTCTCTGTGAATGGAGTAGCCGGCCGAAAACCGGTTCCCCTTTCTGCGTTTAAACTGGATCATACCGCCGTCAGCCGCTGGATCATTTCCGAAGATCAAGACTTACATACCCTGTGGCAAAAAGGGGAGACCCTTGCACCACCGCCCATCAAAGTAGCCCAAAGTACACCCGGACAGGTACTGATAGCCTCTCCCGGTTTATCCGCTCCCGGCAGACAGTATTACTTTTCCAACGGGAAGCATACCAGCGGATGGATCACCCAAACCCATTACTTCTTCCAGAAAGCCGACCTTTCCGCCCCTTTTCGGGTAAAAGTGAGAGACCGCTACGGAAATGTGAGTGAGGAATCTGTTTTTCAGGGGCATTTCCCTCAGTTGCGCTTGAGTACCCCAGACCTGGCAGGAAAAAGAGACCTCCTCCACGATGAAAAATCCGGGTTCTGGACCGGCCACAAGGTGTATGCGAACACCGACACGATCAGGGCCGGTATTGTCCAGGAAAACGGGAGCATCCGCCTGGAATCCATTCACTCTTCCTGGAGCGGGCAAGGAAAAACAGGACCTTTCCTTTTTACCACGCGCGAAGGTGACTTCACTTTTACTGCGGAACTTAGCGATATGGTAGGGCGTTCAGAGCAGCGGAATACGGCTACAGAAGCCGGCATGATGGTTCGGGACCCGAAATCCGAAGCGGAAAATCATATTCAAAACACCATACTCACGGGCTGGAACATCGGTAACATGACCACCGATACCCGGAACGGGCGGAGAATACAGGAAAATAACGGGGCCGGTTGGAACTATCTGCCTTTCCTCCAGATCCAGAAGAGCGGAGATAGGTTTTACCTGAGGGCCAGCAGTGACGGCACCACCTGGACAGAGTTACCCGGTTCTCCTTTGGTCAATCCCAAACTTGCGGAGGGCCCTCTTCAGATCGGTCTTTTCCACGCCTCCAATAACAATGTCTTCGGCTTCGGCACTTTCCGGAACATTCGTTTATGGAGTAGTCCGTAAACGGAAGAGTCGGATTTTAACCATTATTACGCACATCTTAACCTACTATAAAACAGACACTTCCCTATATTAAGTCTCTGTTAAATATTGGTATTTATTGGTTAAAATGCGCAGAACACTCTTCGGTTTTTTCAAGGAAATTTGTTCAAGTCAAACCATTTAGGTTCAATATCAATTAACCTCAAAATTTTTACTATGAACAAAAACCTTACAGCCTGCCTCCTCCTGGCCTTAATGCTCCTCCCCTGGATGGCATTTTCACAGGAAACCACTTTAACGGGAACCGTTAAAGACGAGGAAGGGAAACCGATTGAAATTGCGATGGTCGGGATTAAAAATTCCAGCACCCATACCTATACGGACGCGGAGGGAAAATTCACCATCCGCTACGGCGCTAACGCGGTTTTGGTCGTGTCTGCTATCGGCTACGACAGAACCGAAATTGCCTTAACCAACCAACGTACCCTTGACATTACCCTGACCGGCGGCTCCTCCTCTCTTGACGAGCTGGTAGTAGTAGGATACGGTACCCAGAGAAAAGGAGATGTCACCAGCTCGGTAGCCAGTGTAAAATCGGAAGATTTCCTGAAGGGAACCGTCCGCGACGCGGCCCAGCTGATCCAGGGAAAAGTAGCCGGTCTCCGGATCACGACTCCCAGCGGTGACCCCAACGCCACCACCCAGATTAACCTCCGGGGCCTCAATTCCATCAACGGGTCTCAGAATCCCCTGGTGATTGTAGACGGTGTGCCGGGAAGCATCACCACGGTAGCGCCCGAAGACATTGAATCTATCGATGTACTGAAAGACGGTTCCGCGGCCGCTATTTACGGTACGCGCGCCACAGGAGGGGTGATCCTGATCACCACCCGTAAAAACAAGAATTCCGAGAACAAAACTACCGTAGAATACAATACGTATGTGAACCAGCAACGTATTTTCCGGAAGCCGGAAATGATGGACGCCTCAGACTACCGCCGCCTGATCTCCCAGGGATATGCCTATCAGGACCTGGGCGGAAGTACCAACTGGATAGATGAAGTGCTTCAAAATCCCGTTAGCCAGAACCATAACGTGGCCTTGTTCGGCGGAAACTACAAAACCAATTTCACGGCTTCACTGAACTACCGCGACTGGGAGGGAATCATGATTAAAACCGGCCAGCAGCGGATAGCCCTTCGGGCCGATCTCAACCATGAAATGTTTGACGGAAAAGTGAAAACCAATATCCAGATCATCAATACCACCGCCAAATCCAACCAGGGTGGAGCGGGTGGATGGGCCTGGAGACAAGCGATGATCCGGAACCCGACAGACGCTATCCAAAATGAGGACGGCACCTGGAAAGAAAGCAACGCCTACATGTACGATAACCCCCTGGGAATCATCCATGAAACGGTGAACGACAACAAGAGTAAGGAAGCCCGTTTCAGCGGCTCGATAGATTACCGGCCCATCAAAGACTGGAGCCTCAAAATGCTGGCCTCCAGGGTACAGACGGATAATCTCTACGGAAACTCCACCACTTTTCGCCACGTGAACACCACGAAAAATAACCTGAACGGAACCGCAAGCCGCTCTACCGGCGCCGGCACCGAAAACCTCCTCGAACTCACCACCAACTACCTGAAGACCTTTGACCTCCACCGCTTTACCCTCTTAGGGGGCTACAGCTGGCAGGATTACACAAGCGAGTCTTTCAATGTGTATAATTACGACTTTCCTACCGATGCCTATTCGTATAACCGGATAGAGTCCGGCACCGCTTTACAAAGAGGACTGGCCACCATGGGAAGCTATAAAAGCAAATGGCAGCTGGCCGGGTTCTTTGCACGGGTGAACTATATCTTTGACGACAAGTACATGGTTATGGCCAGTGTACGCCGTGAGGGTTCTTCTACCTTCGGAGAAAACAATCAATGGGGTACTTTCCCTGCATTTTCAGTAGGATGGAATATTGCAAAAGAAGACTTCCTGAGCTCCGATAATACCATTTCCCAACTGAAACTAAGAGCAGGGGTAGGCGTCACCGGTACCATCGCCTCCTCGCCTTACCAGTCTCAGATCAGCTATAACTTTTCACAAAGCCAGGGTGCCTTTATAGGTGGACAATGGGTACCCGGATTTATCCCGGCCCGGAACTTTAACCCCGACCTGCGGTGGGAGAAGAAAACCGAATGGAACATTGGTCTGGATTTCGGTATCCTGAAAGACCGCATCAGCGGTTCGGTAGATTATTATACCCGTACCGTGAATGACCTGCTCTATTACTTCAGCGTACCCGTTCCGCCTTACCTGACCAGCAGCATGATGCTGAATGCGGGTTCTATGGAGAATTCGGGACTGGAGTTCCTGCTGAACATAGACGCCGTAAGAAAAGGATCGTTCCGCTGGAACACCAACCTCACGTTCTCTACCAACAAGAACAAGCTGATTAACCTGTCGAACGACCAGTTTGACGTCACCACCGAATACTTCGATGCGGGCCATACCGGAGAACCTATCCAGGTGAGCACCCACCGCGTGCAGGTAGGCGGACCTATAGGGCAGTTCTATGTCCTGAAAAGCGTGGGCGTAGATGACAACGGAAAATGGCTGGTGGAGAACCAGAGCGGGGAGGTCATTCCTATCGCCCAGGCCACTCCGGCTGACCGCCAGTTCTATGGCAACGGTATTCCGAAATTCCTGCTGGGATGGAACAACTCCCTGAGCTACCAGCGCTTCGACATGACGGTTAACTTCCGGGGAGCTTTCGGACACGACATTCTGAACATGCAGAGACTCTATTACGAAAACCCTGTAAACAAAGCATATAACGTGCTCAAAACAGCTTATGACCCGGTATATGGACAAGAGCTCAAAAATGACCTCGTGTATGTATCACATTATATTGAAAAGGGCGACTATCTGAAACTCGACAACGTAACGCTCGGCTATACGCTTCCCTCCACGGCGATCAAAGGAATCACCCACCTGCGTGTGTACGGTTCGGTACTGAACTTCCTGACATTCACCGGGTACAAAGGCATCGATCCGGAAGGAGTGAGCTATACCGGCGACTACACATTCGCACCGGGCATTGACCACCGCGATAAATATCCGAATACCCGTACGTTCACCCTCGGATTAAATGTTTCCTTTTAATTTATACTGATGAAAAACATGAAAAAAATATATGTATATGCCCTGACCGCCTCTATGTTCGTAGGCGGGGGGATGAGCTCCTGCACCAATCTGGACGAAGAGGTTTTCTCGGAAGTACTTTCAACCTCTTTTGAACCCACGGAAAGAGACCTCCCCAACATCCTCGCTCCCGTCTACTCTTCTTTCCGCTCTCTGATGTTCGGATGGCAAGGCTACTTTGACCTGCAGGAAGAACCGGCCGATGCCATTGTTACGCCCGTTCGACCTAACGGCTGGGACGATGCCGGTACCTACCGGAGGATGCACCAGCACAACTGGAATTCGGAGCAATGGCAACCTACTAACACCTGGAACCAGGCCTATTCCAGCATCACCCGTGCCAACATGGTGATCGCCCAGATTGAAGACGGAGACATCCCGCTTCCCGACGCCGTAGGAAAAGCAGCCATTGCCGAACTCCGCGCCGCCCGGGCCCTGGCCTATTACCTGCTGCTGGACAACCACGGAAATGTGCCTATCGTCACCGATTACCGCGACATCTCCCTTCCCCAGCAGAAAACCCGGAAGGAACTATACGATTTCGTGATTAGTGAACTCACCGAGATTACACCTCTGCTGGCTACTGACGTGGCGGGTACCTACGGCCGTATGAACAAATGGGCGGCCAAAGCCCTGCTGACCAAAGTATACCTGAACGCCGAAGTGTATACCGGTACGGCGCAATGGGATGCCGTGATCCGGGAAGCCGATGAGATTATCAACAGCAACAGCTACGTGCTGGATGCCAACTATTCCGATGTTTTCACGTACACCAACCACAATTCCAAAGAGATCATCTTCGCAGTTCCCTACGATGAAATCTACGGACAAGGCTCCCAGATTCACATGAAAACGCTGGATCCCCTGAGTCGCCTGGTGTACAATATGTCGGCCGGTCCGTGGGGTGGAAACTGCGCGGTACCCCAGTTTATCGACACCTATGACGCAGAAGATTCCCGCTTAACCGACAGCTGGATCCAGGGCCCCCAGTACAATGCCACCACCGGTGAGCTGGTGATCGATTACAAGAAAGAGGTACCCGGTATCGGGGGCGACGGCACCGTAGCACCCAGCAACAGCGGTTACAGAATAGGCAAATACAAAATCAAGCAAGGCGCTACCAATAACCTGGATAACGACTACCCCATGTTCCGTTACGCCGATATCCTGATGATGAAAGCGGAGGCGCTGCTTAGAAAAGGAGATGCCAATGCCGCGGCAGAACTGGTGACCCAGGTAAGGCAACGTGCCTTTAAAACCAACCCCGCAAAGGCCAAGGTAACCGGACAAGACCTCCTCAAGGGAAGCTCGTACCAATACGGATGGCAGGAAAAAGACGGCAGCGTAGCCGGAGCTAACGGCGGCGCTGACATTGCCTACGGCCGTTTCCTGGACGAGTTGGGTTGGGAATTCGCCGCAGAGGCCCACCGCCGCCAGGACCTCATCCGCTTCGGGGTATTCCAAACCAAAACATGGTTTAACCACCAACCTCACGCTCAGGCCCAGACCCGGATTCTCTTCCCTATTCCCCTGGGAGAGCTGACCAAAAACCCGAACCTGAGCCAGAACGCGGGGTATTAAATAGCTTTGAGCTTTGAGCTAAAATAAAAGAAGCGTCAGGAGACGCCCACTCCTTGCCAAAGCGCACGGCGCATAACAAAGGCCGGATATAGCATTATCCGGCCTTTTTTCTACGTAAAACCCTTTCTCTATCAAAAAATCATCTTAAATTAGTTGGAATTTCCAACGTATCTATAATGAGAATAATTTTTCTGTTTTGCTTCATTTCCTTTTTCGCTCATGCCCAGTCGGTTCATTTTACCGTAAGTGTTCCTGAGAAACACGAATTCCAGGTAGAGCTTACCACGCAGCTTGCCCCCTCGGCCTTCTTTGACCTTGCTCTTCCGGCCTGGTCACCCGGCTATTACCAAATCATGAATTTCGGAGAAAATGTAATTTCCTTTGCCCCCGAGAACGAAAAGGGAGAGCCTCTGCGCTGGGTAAAATTTGGAGAAAACACCTGGCGGGTCTATACGGCCTTTGCTGAAAAACTCAGCCTCCGGTACAGGGTAAAGGCAGAAAGGAACTTTGTGGCCACGGCCTATGCAGACACCTCCCGCGCTTTTATAAAACCGGCGGCTGTATTCCTTTATCCGGTAGGAAAACTTCGCACGCCCGTCACCGTCACCCTTGTTTTACCCGCACAATGGAATCAGGTAGCCACCGGCCTTCGTCCTGTTGCCGGAAAAGACTTCTCTTTCACCGCTCCTGATTTCGACACCCTCTTTGACAGCCCCCTGCTGGCGGGGCAACTCCGCGAGCTTCCGCCTTTCTATATCGACGGAAAAAAGCACCGCTTTATCGGCTACCAGATGGGAGATTTTGACGGCGACGCCCTCATGAAAGACCTCGAAAAGCTGGTTAAGGTATCCACCGATATTTTTGGGGATATACCCTATGAACATTATACCTTTATAGGCATTGGCCCGGGAAACGGCGGAATCGAGCAGCTCAATTCTACTGCTGTGGCCTTTTCAGGAGAGTCTCTGGAAGGGCCGGGCAGGACGCGTACACTCAGTTTCCTCACGCACGAATACTTCCACCACTATAATGCCAAACGAATCCGGCCCGTAGAGCTGGGTCCCTTTGATTACAGCGCTCCCAACCGCACCAACGGCCTCTGGGTAGCCGAGGGACTGACCGCCTATTACGAAGACATTGTCATGAACCGTGCCGGCCTGCTGACACGTAGCGAAATGCTGAAAGCATGGGGAAATGCCATAGGCGCTTTTCAGAAAAACGAAGGCCGGCACAAGCAAACCCTGGCCGAATCAAGCGCCTGTACCTGGGAAGACGGCCCCTTCGGCAAAAAAGGGGAAACCATCTCTTATTACCAAAAAGGGCCGCTTGTGGGGATGATCCTCGATATACGTATCCGTACAGCTACCGAAAACCGTAAAACATTAGACGACGTGATGCGCATACTGTATCACAATTTTTACAAAAAGCAAAACCGCGGGTTTACCGATGAAGAGATGATCCGTACCTGTGAAGAGGTAGCCGGAACCTCCCTGGAAGATATTTTTCAGTATGTGTATACCACCCGGGAAATCGATTATGCCCGTTACTTCCACAGCATAGGGGTGGATATCGATGAAAATTCCGAACTGCGGATCCGCCCGGAACTTACTGCCGTGCAGAAAAAGATCACAGATGATCTCTTCCGGGAATAAAGCGTTTCATTGCGGGATTATTCAAAAAATATACGCTGAAAACGATAAAGAAAAGAAACAATACCCCTAATTTGCACCATTTTATACGCTTTTCTTATGGATTGGCTTTTCAAACCCTGGCCCTGGTATGTGGCAGGCCCCCTTATCGGTCTGACGGTTCCCGCGCTTCTGCTCCTGGGAAACAAATCGTTCGGCATCAGTTCCTCGCTACGACATATTTGTGCCGCATGCCTGCCGGCCGATATTTCTTTTTTTAAATACAATTGGAAAAAAGAGATCTGGAACCTATACTTTGTTTTCGGCATCTTCCTGGGCGGGGTGATTGCCGGAGCTTTCCTGAACAGCCCGGACCCCGTAGCCGTTGCGCCCGCACTTCAGGCCGACCTGGCCGCCCACGGTATCCGGAGCTTTGAAAACCTGGTTCCGGCCGATTTGTTCAACTGGCCTGCACTGCTTACCCTCCGGGGCTTTGTCCTGATGGTGGTGGGAGGCTTCCTCGTGGGCTTTGGCACCCGGTATGCCGGGGGCTGCACCAGTGGCCATTCCATTATGGGCCTCTCCAATCTGCAATGGCCCTCTCTTGTAGCTACGGTATGCTTTATGACCGGAGGCTTTATCATGGCTAACCTTATTCTGCCTTACATCCTGGCCCTGTAATTACTATGGAAAACAACAAAAAAACCGACGATATCCGGACCGTAGACGCCTCCTGCCTTAACGAAAGCCAGCTGGAACACCAATGGTACCATAATCTCAAATACCTTGTTACCGGCATACTTTTCGGAATCGTATTTATAAAAGCAGAGATTATCAGCTGGTTCCGTATCCAGGAGATGTTCCGCCTGGAATCTTTTCACATGTACGGGGTGATCGGCAGCGCCGTGGCGGTAGGAGCAGTTTCGGTATGGATTATTAAGAAATTTAAGGTGAAAACCATTTACGGTGAGCCGGTGACCCTTCGTGACCGGGAGTTTAACAAAGGTCAAATTTACGGAGGCCTGCTCTTTGGCTTCGGCTGGGCGCTCACCGGAGCCTGTCCGGGTCCCCTTTTCGCCCAGATCGGCACAGGCGCCACCGTGGTTATCGTGACCCTGCTCAGCGCCGTAGCCGGTACGTGGGTCTACGGTTTACTGAGGGAAAAGTTACCGCATTGAAACTCCCGAAATTCCATCTCCACCGAATTCTCCAAACCTGTATACCCAATGAAAGACATACTGGAAGAAACTTTTCAGGGAATATTTGAAAATGAGCTCATCGCGGAAATCGCGGCGGTAGGCAAGCCCGTTTCTTTCCAAGAAGGCGATGTATTGATCGACATAGGCCGCTACATCAAGACCATGCCATTGCTGATCACAGGTGCTATTAAGATCATGCGGGATGATTTCGACGGAGGCGAGCTTCTCCTCTATTTCCTGGAAAAGGGAGACACCTGCGCCATGACCCTGGCCTGCTGCATAGGCGACAAAAAAAGTGAGATCCGCGCCGTGGCGGAAAATAGCGGCATGGTGGCGATGATTCCCGTCTCCAAAATGGAAGAATGGATGGGAAAATACCACACCTGGCGGGCCTTTGTCTTCGAAAGCTACAATAACCGGTTCAACGAACTTCTTTCGGCCATTGATTCCCTGGCTTTTATGCACATGGATGAACGCTTATTCCAGTATTTGCAGGAGGCTTCCAAGGTCAATCAGTCTTCCATTATTTACAAGACCCATCAGGAAATCGCTTACGAGCTGAACAGTTCGCGGGTGGTGATTTCCCGCCTGCTGAAAGCGCTCGAAAACGAAGGAAAAATAAAACTGAACCGAAGCCATATTGAATTATTAAAGGCATAGAAAACTGGCCGGTTCAAAGCCCCTGCTTAATTTTACACCAATGAAACAGCCGAAAAAACCCGAAAAAGAACTGATTCTTCGCGAAAAACTGGCCATACAGCGTACGCACCTGGCCAACCAAACTACTTTTCTCTCTTTCCTGCGTTCTTCCATGTATTTCATGGTAGCGGGCCTCACTATCCAGAATCTGGGCGATATTCCCCGAGCCGGCATCTACGAAATTCCTCTCTTTACTATTTCTGCCATTCTCCTCATCAGCGGAGTGCTTAATTATTTCCGTAACAAAAAGAAAATCAGGGAAAGCGAGCAACAGGTGGAAAACGACGTGAAAGAATGGGAAGATTAGTATAAAAAACCGCCCTGTGTAACCCAGGTTACCGTACAGTACATCACGCTACACTACTTTTGTGGGAAATCCGTGACGAAGTTTCGTCCGGTAACCATCTAATAACTATTTAATTTTATGTTCAATCTGTTTAAAAATCTCTTCGGAAATCCGGCAGACTTGCAGGGCATTCTGAAAGAAGGAGCTTACCTCGTGGATGTGCGTACACCGTCTGAATTCGCCATGGGTAGCGTCAAAGGAGCCGTCAACATCCCCCTGGACAAACTACCCGCTCAAATGGCTAAATTAAAAAACAAAAAAAATATTGTCGTGTTTTGCCGAAGCGGGGGGCGCAGCGCGCAGGCCAAAGCCCTTCTGAACCAAAACGGCTTTACCAATGTCACCAATGGCGGCACCTGGGAAGCAGTAGGCAGAGCACAGTCGAACAGCTAAATGTTAAACGTATGAAAAAGAATATGGGTTTAGCGGATAGAATCATCCGTATCACAATGGCCGCCTTTGTAGCGGTGCTGTACTTCAACGATGTTATTTCCGGCACGGCGGCCATCGTTATGGGTGCTCTGGCCCTGGTATTTGCCCTTACCTCCGCGGTCAGTTTTTGTCCTTTATATTTACCTTTTAAAATCAATACGGCCCGAAAAAAACAGGGACGCAGCTAATGTGCAAATGAAAAAACTTATCTACGGCTGGTCGCTTTCTCGCGTATTGCGACTGGCCATGGGCCTTGCGGTCATTGTTCAGGGAATTCTTGTGGGCGACGGATTGTTGATTACTGCAGGGGCGTTGTTCTCGTTAATGCCTCTGCTGAATGTGGGTTGCGGACCTGGTGGAAGTTGTCAGCGATAAAACTAAAAAACAATGACTGATTTTTTAAAGAAACATGTATGGGCCGTAGCAGGGGTTACACTCGGAGCCCTGGCAGGCTACCTCTATTGGAAGTACGTGGGCTGCGTCACCGGCACCTGCCCCATTACTTCCAAGCCCCTTAACAGTACCGCTTATGGAGCCTTGTTGGGCGGCTTGCTTCTTTCCATTTTTCAAAAAAACAAATAAGATGCTTCGTTATTTATCGATTATTATTTTGATGGCATTGGGTGGAGCGTGTGGTCATGCCCAATCCGCAGACACCCATTTTTCGGCAAAAGATTTTGCTTCAAAAATAGAGAAAACGTCCGGCGCTCAGGTGGTAGACGTCCGCACTCCTTCTGAATTCCGTGGGGGCCACATCAAAGATGCCAGCAATATGGATATGCGTTCTGCAGAATTTAAAAGCATGGCAGCCGCCCTCGACAAATCAAAACCGGTGTTTGTGTATTGCCTCAGCGGTGGCAGAAGTGCTTCTGCCGCCCGATATTTCAGGGAGGAAGGATTTAAAGAAGTTTACGAAATGCCGGGTGGAATGATGGAATGGCGGAATAATGATCTGCCGGAAGTAAAACTCACGATCACCTCTGAAGGGATGTCAGTACAGGAATACGAAGCCATGCTCGGTTCGGGCAAGACCATTCTGGTTGATTTTTACGCCGACTGGTGCGCTCCCTGCAAAAAAATGAAGCCGTTTATTGAAAGCATCTCTCAGGACCTGGCAGATAAAGTGACCGTGATCCGCATTGACGCCGATCAGAACGCCCGCTTGTGCAAAGCCCTGGGCGTAGCCGCTTTACCCGTTCTCAAAATCTACCGCGAGGGCCAGGAAATATGGCAGCACATCGGTTTTATAGACGAAGAAAGCATCCGGGCGCGCCTCAAGGAATAGAGACGCAAGAATTGCGTCTTTACAATGTTTCTTTCAACCACCTGAAAAACTCATTCTGCCACACGATGGCGTTCTGAGGTTTCAGTATCCAATGGTTTTCATCGGTAAAATAGACAAAACGGCTCTTTATTCCTTTCTGCTGTAAAACCTGGAAGGCCTCTTGCCCCTGGCCTATCGGCACCCGGTAGTCTTTCTCCCCGTGTATCACCAGCATGGGCGTATTCCATTCGTCCACATGTTTAATGGGATTGAAGCGTTCGTAAGTCTTCATGGCGGCGGCATTGCTTTTATCCCAGTACGCTCCACCCAGATCCCAGTTGACAAAAAACAATTCTTCCGTGGTGCCGTACATGCTTTCCAGGTTAAAAACACCCGCATGCGCTATAAAGGTTTTAAAGCGGTTCTGATGAATTCCGGCCAGGTAATATGCCGAGTATCCCCCATAACTGGCGCCTACAGCTCCCAGTCTTGATTTATCTACATAACTCTCCCGGGCCACATCGTCAATGGCCGCCAGGTAATCCTGCATCACCTGTCCGCCCCAATTCTTGCTGATCTCCTCGTTCCACTCTACCCCGTGGCCCGGCATACCCCGGCGGTTTGGTGCCACCACAATATACCCTTGGGCCGCCATCAGCTGGAAATTCCACCGGAAAGAATAAAACTGGGTCAGCGCTCCCTGAGGTCCGCCCTGCAAATACAGCAGCGTGGGGTATTTTTTGGCCGGATCAAAATCCGGAGGAAAAACGACCCATACTAACATTTTCTTGCCGTCTGTAGTATTCACCCACCTTTTTTCCCATTTGCTCAATTGTATACCTTGGTAATAGGTATCATTGACCGCGGTCAGTTGTTTCCAGCCTTTGGTTTGCAGGTCAAATGAAAAAATTTCTGCCGCATGGTTGAAATCTGTCCGGGTCAGAATCACCTTATTCCCTGAAAATCCTACGATACCGGTCACATCGAACTCTCCCTCCGTTAACTGCCTTACCTGTAACGCGATTTTCGTTAACCCGGGATAGTTCACTTCAAACAGCTGAATGGTACCTTTCACCGGAGCGGTAAAATAGATCTTCTGCCCGTCTTCACTCCATGTAAAATCATTGACGGTACCGTCCCAACCGCCTGTCAGGTTGATATGCACTCCTCTCACATCCACCATAATATCATTCTTATCCGCTTCGTAACCCTCGCGTTTCATCCGGAGCCATGCCAGTACTCCCTGCGATGAAAACACGGGGTGTGTATCGTATCCCGGATTTTCACCCGTCAGGTTCCGGGTAGTCCCGCTGCCCAGGTCGTATTCATAAATATCGGTGTTGGTGCTGTTCGCATAGGCGGTACCTACACTTTTCTTACTCACATACAGGATCTTCTTTCCATCAGGACTCCACGTATAATCTTCACTTCCCCCGAACGGCATGGTCGGACTGTGAAAGGGTTCGTCCTTCATAATATCCGTTCCCGGAGCGTCTTCCCGGTTTTCCCTGTAAAACACGTGATTAAACGTACCGTCACTGTACGTATCCCAATGCCGGTAATCCAGACCCTCGTATATCTTCACCGTGGCTTTATCGAGTGCCGGATAATAGTCTTGTGCCAGCACTTTACTCCCTTTCACTTTTTCATCGTACACCACGTATTTTCCATCAGGCGATATAGCGGCATCTTTCAGAAGTCCGGCGGCCTCCTTTATTTCCGTAGCAACTCCCCCTTCCACCGGTACGGTGAACATGCGGCTTGACGATTTGTTTTCTGCCACAGAGGGAGTGGTTACCCGGTACACCACGGTTTTCCCGTCCGGCGTAATACCCATCGGAGAAACCCTTCCCAGGTTCCACAACGCTTCGGCGGTAAGGGTATTCTGCGCGCTGGCGCCAAAAGCGACCAGCACAAGGAGAGCAATCAGTTGTTTCTTCATATCTGTATTTTAGCTACAGGCTATATCCCTGGGCACCTATTCGCCACGGGATAAACCGCCCCTGTTATTTTACGATTCTGATGCAAAATAACCTAAAAAGCCTTCACTCAAAAACAGGCAGCGGTAAAATTCCGAATTTATAAATACAGACAGTCACGGTTTCCTATGACAAACCTGGGTTCTTACTCAGGTCTATAACACTCTCTCTTTTTAGCGCAACAACTTCAACACCGTCTTTTCTCCGCTCAGCGTCACGGTATAATTCCCGCGGCTGTCTTTGGGTGC
>JBEBRS010000034.1:0-18438 GCA_040394705.1 Leadbetterella byssophila | reverse complement strand
GCGGTGAGTCCACCGCCCGCGTAAAGCGAAACCTCATGGTCCTGGCCCCACGCCGGGCCGTACAAAAAGAGGAGGATAATGAGTTTTTTCATTTTGGTATTTGTTTTAGCTATCAGTTTTCAGCTTTCAGCTGGGAGACGAGGCCATCTTATTTGACAATCAATTGTTGCACTCACTTTCTGACAGCTGATAGTTCTTAACTTTATTTTTTAGTTTTAGTAATCAACTTTTAGCTGATAGCTGACTGCTGATAGCTCAAAGCTATTTCTCCAGCACAAACTGCACACTCTTCCGGATATTGCCGTTTTCGTAATGCAGGATATACGTACCCGCCGACAGTTCGGAGGGTAAAGTAAGCCCGGCCGTGCTGTCTTTGATCCGCTGATCCAACACCAGCACGCCCGCAGACGTCAATACCCGCACCCGGGCTTCGCCCCCCTCACTGACTTTGAGGCGAAGACGGTTACCACTGATGATCGGATTGGGCGAAATGCTCAGCGTAAAGGAGGCATCGGGACGGTAAGAGAATGCGCACACCGACAGCCATTGTCCGTCTGCGGTCTTCATCCGCACCGAATACGAGGCCTGACCGTCTAATACATCGCTCTGGTTTCCGCCGGCCGAATAATACTGTCCGTTGCCCACCAGTTCCCCGTTTTTGTACCACTCGTATTCCACAAATTCATACCCGCCGTTGGTCTCGGGGTTGTTGTTGATCAGGAAGAGGTTGTTGAACTTCTGCACCCCGATCTGCTCAAACTTAAACCGCTTCTCTATGGTGATCTGATAGGTGAGGGTATTGGTGCTGTCCTGGGAGGTGATGACCACCGATTGGGTATAAATGCCCGGCGTGGGTACTTTCACCGTAAAATCCCGACCCGGCACTACGGTAGCCCCTACTTCAGTTTTTAACTGCACCTGCAGCTCTTCCCTCTCGTCTCCGCAATCCATCAGGTAATAGATGTCGGTATCCGGCGCCTCGGTCACCTCTCCGCCCAGGGTAATACGGTGCACGGTGGCGTCGGAGCTGTTGATCTTCAGCTGTCGGGTTACGGTTTCTGCGGGCAGATAGTTCTCATTTCCCTCCTGGTAGGCTATAATTTGCACGTACCCCGAGGTATGGAGTTCTACCCAACCGGCCGGCGTTACCGTGGCCGGCGCCTCTTCGGCATCGTAGGTGTAGGTATAGCTGACGGGCAGTCCGGAAGAGCTGTGGGCCATCAGCTGAAAGTCGCTGTCTTCCTCCAGGTGTTTGAGTTCAATATCGTCAAAAGTAATGTACTGGGGTGCCTTGTGAATGACCAGGGTGGCGCTGAGCTCCAGGTCGTAATAGTTCTTCATCTGCACCAGGGCGTTGACGCGATACGTACCCGCGTTGGTACGGCTATTGCCCGTGTAGGTGACGGTGGCGCCGGCCGGCGCTCCGCTCACCCGCAGAGAGTGGGGAGTGCCGTTGTAGGTAAACTCTCGATCAGCCAGACTCACTCCTTCGAAACGGGCCTTGTCTATGAAGAGCCGAACCGGGGTGGACGCGGCGAGGTAATTCCGTGTTTCGGGAGCCGAAACCCGAATGTCGTACGTACCGGCATCGGTGTACCCCTGCTTAGGAGAATAGCTCAGCACCGCTTCCGAATGGTTCAGCCAGGCCTGTACCGCTTTCAGAGTGCCGTCATACACGTGCGACTGCACCGCATCGGTCCAGATAACCGATTGGGCTTTCCGGATTACCAGGGTGGCGCTCAGCTCCAGATCGTTGTAGTTCTCTTTCTGCAAAAGGGCCCTGACGGTGTAGGTACCCGACTGACTTTGGCCATTGCCCGAGTAGGTGATACGGGTACCTTCGGGTACGCCGCTCACATACAGGTAATGGGCCGTGCCGTCGTAAGTATATTCGGCTCCCGACATGCTTACTCCCTGGAAAGTGGCCTTTTGAATAACCAATGTCACTTTCACCGAAGCGGCCTTGTAATTCTTGGTTTCTGCGGCCGACACGGTGATCGGGTAACTACCTGCCTGGCTATACCCTTTTGAGGGCGTATAGACCAGGCTGGTTTCCTGGTGATTCAGGGAAGCTACCACTTGCTTCAGGCTTCCGTCGGCAGTATGTTCCTGTACCGCCTTAGCTGTAATGACTGCCGCCGCCTTCAGAATGGTAAGGGTAGCCGTCAGAACAGAGTCTTTGTAGTTCTCCATGGAGACCGTGGCGCTGACTTTGTAGATCCCCGCATCGGTCTTGCCGTTATTGGTGTAGACCACCGTAGCACCCTGAGGCAATTTGTTCACCGCCAGAGCGTGCACTTTTCCATCGTAGGTAAACACCGAATCTTTTAGCACGATGTCTTTCCAGTCCGCTTTTTCAATTACCAACCTGACCGTATCGGTGGCAGACAGGTAATTGGCGGTCTCCTCTGCCGAGATACGGACCACATAGCTCCCTAAGGCGCTGTACCCTTTCTGAGGGGCATACGTCAGGGAGGTTTCGGTATGATTTAAGGTAGCCACTACGTTTTTGACCGTGCCGTCGTACATAAACGACTGCAAGGTGTCTGCAGTAATAAGGGCTTGGGCTTTTTCAATGGTCAATGTACCCGACAAGTTGACTGGTGTGACACCAGGCGCTTCTATCCGGGCCGTAACCGTGTACTCGCCCGCATTGGCCTTGGCGTTACCCGTGTAGCTTACGGTGGCACCTGCGGGCAGGGTACCGCTGACCACCAGCGATTTTGGTGTGCCGTCGTATGTAAATGTGGAATCCTTCAGGACAAGGCCGGTCACACTTTGATTTTCAACCACGAGCTTAACCGTATCTGCCGTAGCCAGATAATTGGTACTTGCCGGTGCCGAAATGACAATGGGATAAGTACCCACCGCACTATAGCCCTGCTGCGGGGTGTACACCAGTGCGGTTTCGCTATGGTTCAAAGAAGCCTGCACATTTTTCACCGTGCCGTCATAGGTGAACGTTTGGATCTGATCGGAGGTGATCAGGGCCGGGGCTTTGGCAATAGTGAGCGTAGCCGACAAGCGCACATCACTATAATTCGGCACCTGGATTAGCGCCTCTACCGTATAAATGCCCGCGCCAGTCTTCCCGTTTCCTGTATAGGCCACGGTAGCACCCTGGGGCAGGGTCCCGCTGATCAGGAGCGATTTGGACGTTCCGTCATACGTGACGGTAGAATCTTTAAAAGAAATGCCGGCCAATCCTGCGCTTTCAATCACCAGGCTAACCGTATCGGCCGTTGCCTGGTAATTGGCCGTTTCCACGGCAGAAACGAATATTGTATAAGTACCGGCGGCGGTATAGCCCTGCTGAGGAGTATAGGCTAACGTAGTTTCGCTATGGTTCAGATCCGCCGCCACTTTTTTCTCGGTACCGTCGTAGGTAAACACCTGGGTCTGACCGGCGGTGATCACCGCTTGGGCCTTCTTGATGGTAAGTGTACCCGACAGGTTCAGATCGCGATAGTTTGGCGCGCGCACCAGCGCCGTAACGGTATACACGCCCCCGTCAGTCTTGCCGTTGCCCGTGTAGTCAAGGGTGGTAGACGGAGGCAGGCTCCCGCTCACCGCCAAAGATTTGGAGGCGCCGTCATAAATAAAGGTGCCGTCAGGCAGGGTAACACCCGTAAGTGTGGCGCTCTCGATCACCAGCGTCACCGTATCCGCTGCGGCTAAATAATTAGTCGTTTCCGCCGCCGTCAGTATAATGGGGTAAGATCCCACCCCGGTGTAGCCTTGCTGAGGTGCATAGGTCAGACTGGTCTCGCTGTGGTTCAGAGAAGCCACTATCTTTTTCTCGGTGTCGTCGTAGGTAAATGTCTGGGTCTGATCAGCCGTGATCATTGCTTCGGCTTTTCTAATGGTAAGGGTAGCAGACAAGCGCACATCGCTGTAATTCGGTATCTGGATCAGCGCTTCTACCGTATAAATGCCTGCGTCAATCTTCCCGTTACCGGTATAGCTCACACTTCCGCCCTGGGGCAGGGTGCCATTGATCAGAAGCGACTTAGGGGTACCGTCGTACGTAAAAGTAGAATCTTTAAAGGAAATACCGGATAATCCTGCACTTTCTATCACCAGGCTAACCGTATCGGCCGTAGTCAGGTAGTTGGCCGTTTCGCTGGCGGTTATGAATACCGTATAGGTGCCGGCGGCAGTATAACCCTGCTGAGGCGCGTAGGTCAGGACTGTTTCGTTGTGGTTCAAACTGGCCACTACGTTTTGTACCGTACCGTTATAGGTAAAGGTTTGGGTGGGGTCGGCGGTGATCAGGGCAGGAGCTTTGGCAATGGTGAGGGTAGCAGACAAGCGCACATCGCTGTAATTCGGCACCTGGATCAGCGCCTCTATCGTGTGCCTACCGGCATCAGTTTTCCCGTTACCGGTGTAACTTACCGTTCCTCCATGAGGTAGAGTGCCGCTGATCAGGAGCGACCTGGCCGTACCGTCATAGGTCACCGTTGAATCTTTGAAGGAAATGCCGGATAGTCCTGCACTTTCAATCACCAGGCTCACCGTATCGACGGCAGACAGGTAATTGCCGGTGGCAGCAGCCGTAATAATGACCTCGTAGGTACCGGCGGCCGTGTAGCCCTGCTGAGGGGTGTACACCAGCGCAGTTTCACTGTGGTTCAGAGAAGCGGTTACTTTTTTCTCGGTGCCGTCATACGTAAAGTGTTGCACAGTATCTGCGGTGATCACCGCTTCAGCTTTTTCAATAGTGAGTGTAGCTTCCAGGTGAAGGTCGTGATAATGGGGGGCCGTCACCAGGGCCTCCACGGTATACATCCCTGCGTTGGTGCGGGCATTGTTAGTATATGCCACGTCTGCGCCGGGGGGCAGGGTGCCGGTGATCAGGAGCAACCTGGGCGTACCGTCAAAGGTAAAGGTACTGTCTGCCAGGGCAAGTCCGGTAAAGGATGCTTTCTGAATCACCAGGCTCACGGTATCTGCCGCGGGCAGATAATTGGACGTTTCGGAGGCAGTAATCACCACGGGATAAGTACCAGAGGCGGTATAGCCCTGCTGAGGCGAATAAACGAGGGCCGTCTCGCTATGGTTCAGAGCGGCAACTACCTTCTTCCCCGTGCCGTCATAGGTGAACGTCTGGGTCTGATCGGCCGTGATCATTGCTTCGGCCTTTTCAATGGTGAGAGTAGCTGACAGGTGTACATCGCTGTAGTTGGGTACCTGAATCAGAGCCTCTACCGTATACACCCCCGCATTGATCTTGCCGTTACCGCTGTAACTCACGGTTCCGCCCGGGGGTAAATCGCCCTTTATGGCCAGGAATTTGGGCGTACCGTCGTAGGTGTAGCTGGAATCCTCCAGGGTGATACCCAGGTCTGGGTTAGTAATGACCAAAGTCACGGTATCTACGGCAGACAGGTAGTTAGCGGTCTCCCCTGCCGTGATCACGACCGGATAGGTACCCGCGGCGGTATACCCCTGCTGAGGCGAATAGTTCAGTACGGTATCGCTATGATTCAGGGTTGCTTGTACATTTTTGACCGTGCCGTCGTATACAAAAGTCTGTACAGAATCGGCGGTGATCACGGCGGGAGCCTTGTGAATGGTGAGTTCAGCTCTAAGCCATAAATCCTGGTAGTTATTATTTTTGATCCATGCGTTTACCGAATATACGCCCGCATCAGTCTTTTCGTTCCCCGAATAAGCTACCGCCGTACCCTCCGGCAAGGTGCCGCTAATGGCTAGCGAGCGCGGCGTGCCGTCGTAAACAAATGCCGAGTCGTTCAGGGTGATGCCCGTAAACTCGGTATTTTCAATCACCAGCATTACGGTTTTGGTAGCGGCCAGGTAATTATCCGTTTCCGGTACGGAGACCGTTACCGGGTAAACACCGAGGTTGGTGTAGCCCTGCTGCGGGGAATAATCCAATACGGCTTCGGTATGGTTTAGCGAAGCGGTTACATTTTTCAGTGTCCCGTCATAAACGTGCCTTTGCACGCTATCGGCCGTAATAACGGCTGCCGCTTTGCGGATGGTCAGGGTGGCTGTTTTGATTTCGGGTGTACAATCCACTCCCGAAACTGCAGGGCTTATGGTGGCGGTAACGGTATAAATTCCGGCGTTGATGGCGGTATTGCCCTCCACCGTATGGCTTAGAGAATCGGTAATTTCATAAGCAGCCGATACGCCTTGGGGCAGGTTCTGAACCGTTATACCGTGTGTGTGACCGTCGTAAATCGCCGAAACGTCCTCCAGCGTGGCTATGCTGTAATCCACCGGGATACACTGGTATTCATACGCTCCCATATCTACCCCCTTGCTATTGGCAAAATCAAAAACGCGGGGATTGCCGGCCATATCTTTGGAATCCGCATTTAAGCCCGGATAAAACGCATTGTGGCCCGCATCAATGGCCGGAGAACTTACAGATAGTCTGAAATTTTTAGCTCCAATATTTACGAAATTCGGATTGACATTAATTTTGTTTTCGTCTGCCGAATTTCCGGTATTGTAACCTTGAGTAATTGTATTTTTAAGCGTAAGATTTACCGTTCCGGCATTTTCGATGTCCACACCTGCCGATGTGATATCATATCCTTTTCGGTTTTCCCAGAAAATACTATTCTTAATGATGGGCGAAGAGTTGTTATTTCTCATTCCAACGCCGAGCATCTGAGCATCTGTACTTCTCAAAAAGTTGGCAACGATGGTTACATTGGTCAAAACAGGATTAGAATATTCCGTATTGTAAATTCCTCCACCCATTACATCTTGCCCACCATTTGGATTTAGCAACGCATCTATGCCATTGTTGTTGATAATAACATTGGTAAGAATCGGGCTGGAATTTTGGTTGTACATTCCACCTCCGGCAAGTGTAGCTCTGTTGTTGTGAATAACTACATTGCGGAATGTAGGCGAAGCATAAACATTTCGTACACCGCCACCATTGGTATATCTCCCGTTGACAAGCATAAATCCGTCCAGCACCGCCGTAGCGTCCATTGCTGTGGCTGATGTAAATATATTCCAGATAACCGGACGAACGCTTTGTCCGTTTAAAACCGTGCTTTCCGGGCTGTTGTTGGTTGGGTCGGGCATAATGCGTTGGTCATTCAGCGTTCGGATATGGTTACCTGGGTCGAAACCACCGTAGATTTCCACGCCGTTTTTCATGATAAAGCTGTGGTCGCCTACATTATAATTTCCAATGGCTACAAATACTTTTTGAACACCATTGGCGTGAATGGCGTTGTGCAAATCGCTCGTTGCATTTTCCCAACTGCTGCCGGTTCCATCGCCGGAGGCAATGGGGCGTACATAGATGATCCCCTGTCCGTCGGCCGTCAGCGGTGCGTAGTAGGAAGTGCTTTCATACGCTCCGGCATCCAGGTTATTGACAATACGCGGATTTCCGGCAATGTCTTTGTCTTTTCCGTTGTAGTTGTAAAGCCAGGCCGCATCACCGTAGCTGATTGCCGGGCTGTATATTCCCGGCTTTAAGCCATCATCCGGTGTCATTATTTTTCCGTCTGCTCCTGCCGGATTGGACGGATTCTCAAAAATACCCGTTGCGGATGCCGCACTGATGCTGTTGGTAAGCGTGATATGCCCCGGATTGCCACTATCGTTATAATTCTCCGGTGTATTTCCTGCCAGTAAGGAATTGTAAAAATGGAGGTTTGTTGGTTGGGCACCTGAAATTTCCTGTGCTTCAAAAGCCCCTGCACCGGAGGTGGAAGACGTATTGCCGTAAGCCGTTATGCTGTAGAAATTAACATCGAAAGATTCCGCCGTTCCGCCTGCACTCAAATAAAATGCCGCCCCGCGGTTGGCCGTATTGCCGTAAAATAAAGACTGTGCAAAATCAATTCCCGTTCCGGGCTGATTCACCTGAGCATACCACGCAGCCC
Organism: Leadbetterella byssophila; assembly: GCA_040394705.1. GTDB lineage: Bacteria > Bacteroidota > Bacteroidia > Cytophagales > Spirosomataceae > Leadbetterella > Leadbetterella byssophila_B. The sequence continues at coordinate 10,552 of JBEBRS010000034.1, read as the reverse complement.
CTTTTTCCCTGGCATAATTATGACGGAATACGCTATTGGTTATGACCGCCGTTTTTCCATTCTTTTGAAAGACACCTGCACCTATCTGCTTGTTTCCATCCTGTCTGTCGTCGGCATTTCCGTCCTGGACGATGATTCCGTCGAGCAGGGCATCTTCCGTTTCAATCGTAACCACGTGATAGGTATTGTCTGCCGCATCGTTCAGCGTTCCTATATCTCCGCTGAGGATGACCGGATGCTGCCCGATATTCCGCTCCGCCAGCGAGGTTTCCGTTCCGGCAAAACCGCCGTAGATTTTTAAAGGGGTATTGATATAATAACTGTTGTCCCTGTTTGCAGGTGTTGAGGTATCGTATCCCGGCCGCCGGTCGGGGCGGTAGGTGCCTTCTTTGATCCAGACGGTTTGTGAAACCCCGGCTGCATTGATTCCATCGTGCAGGTTGTTGAACGCCGTTGCCCAGCTTCCGCCGTCTCCTCCTGCCGGTGCATCGGCGGCTACAAATACCGGTGCCGTACCCGTCTCAAAGGCTCCCATATCAATCACACCGTCACTGATGCGGTAGCTTTTACCGTATATATCGTAAGGCTCTGTATTAAAATCGTTGTTTCCGGCATTGTAGCAGGGGCTTTCCGGACCGATGCTGAGTGCAGGCGAAGATCTAAACAAAGGGTCGGCATCGATGTTGCCATCAAAGTCTTGAATGAAATCTCCCATTGCCCAACCGGGGCCGCTGCCGCCGCTTCCCTGTATATTGGAGTGATATACATAAACAACCCCATAATCTGAAGTCTCTATTTCATTAGGACTGTCGTTAAACAGGATACTGTTTCGCAGCCTTACTATGCTGAGGTTCCGTACATATACTGTTCCTCCTGAAGAATTATTGGCACTGAATGTGCAGTTGGTGACATACGCTATTGAAGAGTTATCGACCGCTAACGCACCGCCCCGGTCTACGGCATTATTACCATTGAAGAGGCAGTTTACGAATTCCGCACGAACACTTTCTCTGGCGGAAAAATCTTTCTTCTTTACATAAACGGCTCCGCCGGAATGACCGGTGGAATTGTCTGTAAACTCACAGTTGACAAAATTCGCAAAATTCCAGTGGTTATTGTTCTGGTATTCAATGCTAACTGCACCACCGGAGTTTCCGTAATTGTTAATAAACCTGCAGTTGCGGACGGTGGTTGCATAGTCGGTATTCCAATCACGGAAATGACGCAGATAGAGTCCGCCGCCGCCGTCAGACGGGTCGTAATCGGCTTTTCCGTCGCGGATCGTAAAGCCTTCCAGGTGGGCATTGTTACCCGAGATGCTTACCACATGGTAGCTGTTTTCGGTATCGCTGATCTTCCCCGAAAGGATGGTAGGGTTGCCGTCTGGGTTCCGGTTTCTGAAAGCACCGCCGCCATTGGGAAAGCCGCCATAGAGCTTTGCGTTGTCGTAAAGCGTAAACGAGGCCACCCGATCGCCAACGGCCGAAGGATAATACGTGCCTTTGGCTACATAAATGGCCGTGGCAGGGTTGCTAAAGCTATACGTGAGTGCGTCCTGCAAACTCGTAAACGCATGTGTCCAGGATGAGCCGTCGTTGTCTCCCTGTGCGGTATGGTCTACGTAGATATACCGTTGGTTGGTATTGGTTCCGGTATCCTCATCTTCCCCTGTACCTCCTTCTTCCTCCGTACCTCCGTCTCCGCCGGTATTGGTATTATTACATACCACGGTAAAGGTTTTGGTATAGGTCTCGCTGTTGTTGCCGTCCAGATCCGTATAGTAATACTGCACGGAATGTTCTCCGGCATCGTTGCAGTAAAACGTGGTAGCTGTAAAATGCGTCACTACGCCGTTGCTTCCTTTGCAGCCGTCGTACGGTGTGGGGAAATGGGCCGCGGTCAACTTTACCGGGCCGTCGTCAACACTAATTTGTTTGGGGGAGGTGTCTGACGTTGCCTCCGGCTTAAACGGATCAATGACCTTGATCATGACCAATTGGGTGGTAGAATTGCCTGCTACGTCCGTGACGGTAATATCGGCCGGAATATCGCTTCCGGCATAGGTCATGTAGCATTCGAACCGGGTGAGGGGTTCTCCGTAAACCGATGCCGTAACCGAGGCGATGGCGTCGTTGTCCCATAGTCCGTCCGGCTTATCCAGGTAAGGCTGTATGGCTTCTGCCAGGGTTACATTCGGGAAATAGTTCAGCGGTCCGGACCTGTTTTTGAGGGAAACGGTCATCTCGTTGAGATTGATCTGCGGCTTTTCCGTATCGGCAATGGTGCGGTACATGAAGCTGCCGCTTTGCGGACTGTCGGTTCTCACACGCGATCCGGTGGTGGCACTGCTGATGAAATCCGTATTGTAGTTGTTCCAGCCGCTGTCGCCTGCGTTGGGGTATATCCTTGCGTTAGAAGTATGAAATAACGCACCGGTTCCCCCGGCCTCGCTTGTCGGTAAATCGTTGGCATTGAACCTAATGTCAGTGGCACTTGTGGTGGAAGCCCCGGCACCGCCGCCGCCAAAACCTGCCCCGCCTTTGCCGCCTAATGCTTTTATCGTGTAAACCGATTTAAGAGTCCCTATTCCTGTAAAATCGCTCTCACCTGCATTGGAAAAAATGGCAACCGGTTGTCCGCCTCGCTGCCCGTAAGTAAGAGAGGTCAGAAATGCTCCACCTTGTCCAATAATGTAGCCCATATTGGCACTCATCTCGCTGTAAGGAAGACTGGTGGCCGCTCTCATTTTTAACTCAGGCGAGCAGCAATATGGTATGGGATCACTATAAATTCCTAATAAACTGCCTCCCGATACAATCCACAATTCGTCCACATTATTAGCAAAAGATTCGTACGCATAATTTTTGTCAATGTCATAATCTTCGGGTACGCTTGTGGTAACGGCATTGTTTATGGCCGAGTTACCATGCAAACTGCCGAATATAAACGAGAAGCCGCCGCTACCGCCGCCCGCGGCAGCTATCAGGTCCGTGGTGTTTAGATCTCCCGGGTCTTGGGCTTTAGAGGGTAATAACCACGACATGCCGGTAGAGCCGCCGCCGCCCGCCGCGGTATAAAAACCGCCGCTATGCGGCTTGCTTTCTCCTTTTTTACCAAAGGTCAACAGAAAAGGTTTGCTGTAGTAATCCGTGAAGCCATACCGGTTCATAAACCAGCTATCCTGATGAATCGGGTTTGCCAAATCAAGCGTAAACTGAACAAATCCACCGCCGCCACCTCTGGAGAAATAGGCGTTTGCCCATGCGGTGCCGCCGTCGGCCCCTTGCAGCTTAAATTCGATGCCCGATACCCCGCTTCCTTTCTGCGGCATTTTGAAAATGCGGGTTTCTATGAGGTCTATGTTGTTGGGCTGAGCCGGGTTGATGGTTACCCATTGACCGTTGGTATTGGTGAGCTGCGTGCCGTATACATCGGTGAAGTTGGGCAGCGTTTGGGCTGTGGTGGTCACACCAAAAAAATAAGTACCAGCACGGAAAGAATCAGGTGTTTAAGAAAATCTCCCGATATGTGTCGGCGGATAGGTTTATACATGGTTTTAGATCTTACTGTTTTTCAGATCCCAAAAATACAGGTCCGGCGGGTCCCTAAGATCAAATGCGGCGTCACAAAAACGTCACAGATTATTTGCAAAAAAGCAAGCCCGGGCATACAAATGCCTTATTTTCAGGCATTAGATGGCAGACACCAAAGCTTCTGGTGTGACAGACTCTTCCAAGTCCAGTTTGCGCCGGATGCGGTACCAGTTGGTTCGGATGCTTTGGGGGGAGACACCCAGTGCGGCGGCCATTTCCTTGGTGCTGAAGTTGAGCTTGGCCAAAGAGACAAAACGGATCTCGGCGGGCGAGAACGCCGGGTACTTTTCTTTGAGGCGGTAGAGGAAGCCGCCGTGTACTTCTTCGAAAAGCGATTTGAAGCGCAACCAGTCTTCGTCGGTGAGGATGGTGGTCTGCTGAAGCTGCTGTACCAGGTGGTGGTCGGCCCCCTGTCCGATTTTCTGTTCCAGTTCTTCAATGAGTTTGTTTTTCTCCTGTATGCTTTCGGTGAATTTCTGGAGATTCAGGCGGGCGGTTTCCAGCTCCTGAGAGGCCTTCTGGAGTTTCAGGTCTTTGGCCAGTTCGCGTTTTTTACGGACGAAATAGGTCAACACGATCACGCTGCACAAGATCAACACCACGAGGAGGAGGGCGTTGCGCTCGGCTATCTTTTTTTGCCTTTCGAGGGCGAAGCCAGCCAGTTGGAGGGCCTCGTTCTGGCGGTCTACTTTCTGCTGGGCCCGGAGGGCTTTGAGAGCGCTGAATTTCTCGTTATAGCGTTGGGTGGCGTTTACGGAAGAGTCAAGGTAGGCGGCAGACCGCTGGAGGTCGCCCCGCGCGGCATACCACCGGCTCATCACGGGATAAAGCAAACGAAGGCGGTCGGGTTGCCCGGCCCGGTCAATATAATGGAGGGCGTGGTCTATAAACGTTCGGGCTTTCTGCATTTCCCCCTTTTGACGGTAGATATCGGCCAGGGTAATGGAGGCTCCGGCGGCGCAACCGTTGTCGTTTTCAGCCACGGCCCCGTAGAAGTCGGTTTCCAGGAGGGGAATAGCCCGATCGTATTCTTTACGCAGGTACGCATTGGTCCCCATATTGCCTGTGGCAATGCGTTTCCAGACGGCGGCTTGGGCGAAACGCGTATCCAGTACCTGCCGCAGGTAGTGGTCGGAGCTATCGGGTTCATTCATCTGCTGAAAGCAGAGGCCCAGGTTATTGCGGGCGGCGTTCATCACCATGGTATTGAACCCGTTTTCGGGAAACACAATGGCCCGTTTGAAATAGGTGATGGCCTGGGGGTAATCCTGGAAGTAGAAATAGGCTTCCCCGATCTGCATGAGGTCGCGGGCCAGCTCGGGATAGTCTTCTATGCGGGTGCGGGCCAGTTCTTTGTCGAGCAGGAGATATTGTTCAAAAGCCCGTTCGTAGTTCTTCTCCCTTTTCCAGTAGAATTCGGCCAGGGCCCTCAGAGAGCGCATTTTCAGGAATTCCGTATCCTTCCGGGTGTAGCGCTCTACCTGTTCGGTCAATATACGGTGGGCCACTTCTTTGGGTTGCCCCTGGTAAAAGACGTTCCAGAACACCAGGAAGAAATCGATGTTTTGTTCCAGGGCCGGGTCGCGGTGGGCGCGGGCAAACTCCCGTATCTCTTCCGCCATTTTTTTCCCTGTCCAGGGAGTCGGGGATGTCAATCAGATGTTTGTAGAGGGCATGGATGCCGAACACGTTTTCCCCGTAGGGCTTATGTAAAAGGGAATCGTATTGGGCGGTGGCGGAAAAGTAGCAAAAGACGACCAGGACCGGTGTCAAAAGGAATCGCGTATATTTATGGAAACGGAATGGATACATGGGTTTCAGCTCACGACTTTAAATACGTAAAAGGGTGTTTTCACGTTGTACAAAAATAATAGATGGAAGGGAGGGAAGGGGGATTTTTTTGAAAAAATGTGGGGGATAGTTCCGAGTAATGAGTTCCGAGTTCCGAGTAGGGAGTAGTGAGTGGGAAGTAGTGAGTAGTGAGCTGGGGCGGTTGTCAGTTGAGGTGCTACCCGACAACACTTTACGGACAAATGCAAAAATATTTTTCAAATATATTTATATTATACCAAGAATAATTTTGTCACAAATATTCACTAAATTTGTGACAAATTAAAGGTGTATTGAAATGGATAGTGTGGAGAAAAAAATAGAACAATACATAAAGAGAAAGCCAAGGGGTACTTTATTTTTTCCTGATGATTTTAATAAATACGGTTCAAATGATGCCGTCAGAAAATCTTTGGAGCGTCTTACAAATAAAGAACGGATTGCCCGTGCAGCTCATGGAATTTACGTGAGGCCCAAAAAAAGTAAGTATATTGATATGGTTATGCCATCGGCTGAAGAAATTGCTGAAGCCATTGCTAAAAGGGATAAGATACGAACTATTCCTACGGGGGTATATGCCTTAAATGCTTTAGGATTGAGTACGCAAATTCCGCTAAAAATCGTTTTGCTTACCGATGGTTCTCCTCGTGAAATTAAAATAGGAAACAGGAAAATCGATTTAAGAAAAACAACACCCGCAAACTTATTGGCAAAAGGGAAGATCAGCCGTCTTGTTATTCAGGCTCTAAAAGAGATTGGAAACGGTAAAGTAAGTGAAGATGAAGAGCGCAAAATCATCTACCTATTAAAGACAGAAGACAGAAAAGATTTGGAGCATGACATTTCCTTAGCCCCAGTCTGGATTCAAAAAATAATGAAAAAAGCATTATAGAATTACATGGCTAATTTTTATGATATTGCCCCCACAGAGAAATCCGTTATTTTCAACGCAATAAGTAATCAAACAGGAATACCGGCTTTTGCCGTTGAAAAGGATTGGTGGGTAACCCAGACCCTCGGTATTATTTTTGAAATGGAAGTCGGTCTTCATCTTGTCTTTAAAGGTGGAACCTCTCTTAGTAAAGCTTGGAAATTGATAGATCGCTTTTCCGAAGATATCGACTTAGCAATCGACCGGAACTTCTTAGGATTTACAGGAGAACTATCAAAAAGCCAACGCACTAAACTCAGAAAAGCTTCCGGAGAATATACAACAGGAAAATTCCTTAATGAATTAAATGAACGCTTTATAAAAAATGGATATAATAAAGTTAATTTAATTCCTGTTCCAGCAGAGGATAGCGATCAAGACCCAAGAATTATTGAAGTTCATTATCCGTATGTTACAAAACACCCTGACTACGTACATCCAAAAATTCAAATTGAAATAGGGTGTCGATCCCTAATTGAGCCCTATTCAGTTATAGAATTTGGTTCTCTTTTAGACGAAATTTACCCTCATAAGGAATTTGCATCCCCTTTTATCCGTATTCCAACCGTTCATGCAGAGAGGACCTTTTTAGAAAAATTATTTTTATTACATGAGGAATTTAGCCGACCTACTGAAAAAATTCGCGTAGATCGCCTAAGTCGTCACATGTATGATGTCTATCATTTGTCACGTAATAAAGCTATTTTGTCTGCTATCGAAGACAAAGACCTGTACGAGACAATTGTCAGTCACCGACATAAATATGCTAGAATTGGTGGCGTGGATTATAATTTACATAATCCAAAAAGCTTAAATCCTGTACCACACCCCAACTTAGTAAAGGCTTGGAAAGAAGATTATGATAAAATGCGCAGGCAAATGATTTATGAACAAGACCCTCCAAGCTTTCAAGATTTGCTTACAATAATTGAATATATAAAAGCCAAGTTGGCGGGTGTTTCGTGGAAGTTTTCTCTTGAATTCGAAACGGTGACATAACCCACCCACACTTTATAACACTTACCGCTCACTCCCTCCTGCTCCCTTTATATACCTCATACTTCAGCAGGCGTGCCGGGAGGCCGCCGTTCATCAGGTCAATGCGGACAGTGGGTTTCAGCCCCACGGCCTTTAGCGCACCCAGGTCGGAGCTGATGATCCAGGCGTCATAGCCTTCGTAGCGCTGCTTGAGGGTATCGCCGATCCGCGCGTAAAAGGCTTCGATTTCCTCGAGGCGAAGGCGCTCGCCGTAGGGCGGATTGAGTACCACCACCCCACCGGGTTCTTTGGGCGCCGATTCGAAAAAATCTTCCTTTTTAATGCTCAGGTGTTCATCCATGGCGGCGTTTTCGGCGTTTTGAGATATGACATCGATGTTTTTTCCCAAGATATCCCGGGAAAAAACCTTCAGGGGCGCATCTTCTATTATGTTCCGGGAAAGCTCAAACTTAATCCTCTCAAGCAGGTTAGCGTCGTAATCCCTCCATTTCTGGAAAGCGAAACTCCGGTGGATACCGGGAGGCGTACGCGTACCCAGCAGGGCCGCTTCAATGCCAAAGGTGCCGGATCCGGCCATGGGGTCTACCAGGGGCTGAGCAGGGTTCCAACCGGTCATGAGCAGAATACCCGCCGCCAATACCTCGTTGATGGGAGCTTCGTGGTTGGTTTTGCGGTAGCCTCGTTTGTCAAGACTGAGGCCGGAAGAGTCGAGAGACAAGGTGACCTGGCGCTCGTGTACCCGGATATGGAGGAAGATGTCCGCCGCCCGCGTATCCACACCCGGCCTTTGCCCGAACCGCTGCCGGAAGCGGTCTGCAATTGCATCCTTAGACTTCAGGGCCACATACTGGGAATGACGAAAAACCGTACCGCTCACCACCGCATCAATCACAAACGTCTGGTCGAGGGAAAACACGTCTTCCCACGGGAAAGCCCGCACCTCCCGGTAGAGCTGTTCCTCGTTCGCGGCCTGAAACTCTGCCAGGGGCACCAACACCCTCAGGGCTGTACGCAAGGACAGGTTCGAGCGGTACAGCAGGGCGTCATCGCCCCGGAAACTCACCGCCCGCTTTAAAGCCTGTACCCTTTCACCGCCCAGGGCGGTGATCTCCGCCGCCAGTACCTTCTCCAGCCCCGTGAGGGTGGTGGCCACCATTTCGTATTTTTCCATTACCAGATAATTGTATCTTTTCCGTGTTGAAGAAGGTATTCGTTGGTTTGGGAGAAGTGGCGCGTACCAAACCACCCGCCCTGGTTGGCCGAAAGTGGAGACGGGTGACGCGCCTTCAGCACCCGGTGACGGGAGGCGTCAATGAATTTTCCTTTGTTCTGAGCATAACTTCCCCATAGCAGAAAAACCAGGTTCTCCTTTTTTGCGTTCAAGGCGTGAATGACTGCGTCGGTGAAGGTTTCCCACCCGCGGTTCTGGTGCGAACCCGCCTGCCCGCCCCGTACCGTCAGCGTGGCATTCAGGAGCAATACCCCCTGTTCCGCCCAGCGCGTGAGGTTGCCTGATGCGGGAATTTCCCCGCCCGTGTCGGTACGGATCTCCTTGAATATATTATGGAGAGAGGGCGGAAAGGGAACGCCGTCGTTCACGGAAAAGCAGAGGCCGTGGGCCTGGCCGGGGCCATGGTAGGGGTCCTGTCCCAGGATCACCACCCTCACCTTTTCCCAGGGGGTCATGGAGAAGGCGTTAAAGATGAGGCTGCCGGGCGGATAACACACCGACGTGCCGTACTCTTCCCTGACAAAAGCCGTCAGGAGGGAAAAATACGGCTTCTGAAACTCTTCTTCCAGCACCGCTTTCCACGATTCTTCTATTTTTATGCTCATTCCTTTTAAAAAAACACGGGGGTTTTTGAATTACGGCAAATTTATGGTTTTCTTTACAAAGAAATTGAAAGTTATTACTCCGAATTATGATTTCCGCCATTACCAACGGAATAAAAGTCAGTGTGACTACTGAATTCCAGCCGTTTTATTCGCAGCCGGAGAGAAGTTTGTACGCATTTTCCTATACCATCCATATTGAAAACACCACCGAAAATACGGTAAAGCTCCTTTCGCGGCATTGGAATATCTTCGATTCCTACGGCACCGCGTACGAAGTAAACGGGGATGGGGTGGTAGGGTTAAGTCCGGTGATTGAGCCAGGGGAGTTCTTTGAATACACCTCCGGCTGTAATTTTGCTTCCACCATAGGCCGTATGCACGGCAAATACACGATGCAGAGGGTACGCGACGGCCGCCTGTTTGAGATCAGTATCCCTCATTTTTTGCTGGAAGTGCCTTATATCCGAAATTAACGATGTTTTTTGATTTTCTGAAATACTACCTGACGGCGGGAAACGCCCACCGTATTCATTCCCCATTCATTTTCGAACTCTACACCAAGGTGTACCGCGACTTCTCCATGCACCCCGACTTTGAAGCGATAGAGGCCGTACGCAAATCCCTGATGCACAACCGGGAGCGGATCCGTATCGAAGACCTCGGCGCCGGCTCCCGGGTAAACGATGCCCCGGAGCGTTCGGTGAGCGACATTGCCCGGAAATCGCTGCAATCGCCCTTCTGGGGACAATTTTTCTACCGCATAATTCGTTATTACGATTACCGGAACGTGATTGAACTGGGCACTTCCCTGGGCATCACCACCGCCTACCTGGCACGGGCCACACCGGAAGGAACTGTGTACACCGCCGAAGGGTGCGAAAACACCCTGAACGTGGCCCGAAGCACCTTCCGGACACTCGGTTTAGACCACGTGGTGCCGGTGCAGAGCGACATCGGCCTGGTGCTGGAAGACCTCCTGAACCGGGCCGGCACCCCCGATTTTGTACTCTTCGACGCCAACCACCGGTACGAACCCACCCTGGCATATTTTCAAGCCTGCGCCGCCCGGGCCGGAGCACATACCGTATTCGTATTCGATGACATCTATTGGTCTGCCGGCATGAAAAAAGCGTGGCAAGACATCTGCCAGGACCCCCGCGTCAGCCTTTCGGTCGATTTCTTTCACGTCGGACTGGTCTTCTTCCGCCAAGGTGTGGAAAAACAGCATTTTGTATTGAAATAACTCAGAACGGATAACCGATACCGAAGTTGAGGTTGAGGCCATAGGGCTGGTTTCGGCGGAGGGAAAAGCGGTTCAGCACGTAGCGGTCGCCCTCGGGCCGGCTGGGATCCATCACCTTGA
>JBEBRS010000033.1:0-18892 GCA_040394705.1 Leadbetterella byssophila | reverse complement strand
AATTGATTAAATGAAGTTTTCTGTTAAGCAGATAGCTGAGATTCTGGAAGGGGAAGTAGAGGGGGAAGGAGATGTTCTGATCGACCATTTTGCCAAAATAGAAGAGGGGAAACCGGGGAGTATATCGTTTCTGGCAAATATTAAATATGAACCTTATATATACTCCACCAAATCCAGCGCCGTAATAGTATCCAGGGAATTCATCCCCAGAAATGCCGTGAAAACCGCCCTGATTCGGGTGAAAGATCCTTACCTTTCTGTAAGTAAGCTCATGGCGGCTTACCAGGAAATGAAAAAGGTTAAAAAAACAGGCCTGAGTGAGAAGGCGGAAATTGAAAAGACGGCCCGCATAGGCGAGGGTGTATATGTGGAAGCCCTGGTGTATGTGGGGGAAGAGACGGTGATAGGTGACCAGGTCACTATATTCGGCGGCGCCTATATAGGTCGCGGTGTCAGGATCGGAAACAATACGGTGATTCACCCGGGCGTAAAAATCATGGAAGACTGTGTCATTGGCAGTAACTGTGTGCTGCATCCCGGTGTGGTGATCGGTTCCGAAGGGTTCGGGTTCGCCCCGGATGAAAACGGGATATACCAGGACATTCCCCAACTGGGTAACGTGGTGCTGGGCGATCGCGTGAGCGTAGGGGCCAATACCACGATAGACCGGGCTACCATGGGCTCCACCCGCATTGGCGATGGGGTCAAGCTGGATAACCTGGTACAGGTGGGGCATAATGTGGAGATTGGAGAAAATACAGTGATCGCCTCCCAGACGGGGGTGTCGGGCTCCACCAAAATCGGTAAGAATTGCATGATCGCAGGTCAGGTGGGCTTTGCGGGGCATCTCCGGATTGCTGACGGTACGCGTATCGGTGCAAAAAGCGGGGTGGCCAAGAGCATAGAAGAACCCGGCGGAATGTATTCCGGACACCCCTTACTGCCATTGAAACAATACCTCAGGTTAATGATTAACCTGAGCAAAATGAAATAGTTTGAATGAATCTGAAGCAGCATACCATCGCCTCTCCGGTTACGCTTTCCGGGAAAGGATTGCATACCGGTGAGCTAACGGAAATCACCTTAAAACCGGCACCCATCAATTCGGGTATTGTATTTCAAAGAACCGACCTGGAGCATAAACCCATGATTCCCGCATTGGTAGATTATGTGGTGGATACCAGCAGGAGTACCGTGCTGGAAAAAGACGGGGGAAGAGTAGGTACGGTAGAACACGTATTGTCGGCGTTGGTAGGCTGCGAAATCGATAATATCCTGATTGAAGTACAGGGGTCTGAAATTCCGATTTTAGACGGCAGCTCCGCCCCTTTTGTAGAGGCGATAGAGTCGGCCGGCCCTACAGAACAGAACGCGATACGGAATTTCTTTGAAATAGGAGAAGCCATCCATTATAAGAACCCGGAGAAGAACATTGAGCTTGCGGCCCTGCCCCTTAATGATTACCGGCTTACGGTGATGGTAGACTTTAATTCGTCTGTAGTACACAGTCAGCATGCCCAACTGCATGAGCTGAAACTTTATAAAGACCAGATCAGCCCGTGCAGGACGTTTGTTTTTGTGCACGATATTGAAATGCTTTTCCGGAACGGACTGATCAAAGGGGGCGATATGGACAATGCAGTGGTGATTGCGGAAGAAGCCCTTTCGGATGAAACCCTGAATAACTTGTCGGGTATCCTGGGCAGAAAACTGGAAGCCGGAGGTACCCGGGCGGGAATACTGAATGCGGAGACGCTGAAATTTCAGAATGAGCCCGCGCGGCACAAACTCCTGGACCTGATGGGAGACCTGGCCCTGGTGGGGAGGCCCCTCAAAGCCCATATCCTGGCTGCGCGCCCGGGCCACCAGTCCAATGTGGAACTGGCGAAACTCATCAAAAAGCAGATTGACGCGAGTGAAACCGCGGCGCCTGCCATAGATCCTAACGTGCCTCCCGTATTTACCGTGCAGGATATCGCGCAGTTACTTCCCCATCGTTATCCCTTTCAGTTGGTCGACAAGATCATTTCCCTGGACGGCACCACGGTAGTAGGGGTGAAAAATGTGACCATGAACGAACCCCAGTTTACAGGGCATTTCCCGGAAAACCCGGTGATGCCGGGGGTGTTACAGGTAGAAGCCATTGCGCAGACGGGCGGTGTGCTGGTGCTGACCTCTACCGGTGAGCCTGAGCAGTACTGGCCTTACCTGGTCGGGATTGAAAATTGCAGGTTCTATAAAAATGTTGTTCCCGGCGATACGTTAATAATTCGGTGTACCCTGTCTTCACCGATTCGGCTGGGAGTAGCAAAAATGACAGGCGAGGCGTGGGTGGGGAAAACACTGGTGTGTTCGGTGGCCATGACCGCACGTTTAGTTAAAAAATGAAAAAGTTATAACTTATGAATCAGCCTCTGGCATTTATTCATCCGAATGCGAAAATCGCAAAAAATGTGGTGGTAGAACCGTTTACCACCATTAACAATGATGTGGAGATAGGAGAGGGGACATGGATAGGTTCAAACGTGACCATATTCCCTGGTGCCAGGATAGGCAAAAACTGTAAGATATACCCTGGTGCGGTCATCTCGGCCGAACCACAGGATCTGAAATTCGCCGGAGAGTACACCACCGTAGAGATCGGGGATAATACCGTAATCCGGGAATGTGCTACCATCAACAGGGGTACTACGGATCGCCTGAAGACGGTAGTGGGGGCCAACTGCCTGATTATGGCGTATGTGCATGTGGCCCACGACTGCGCGGTCGGTAATAATGTGGTAATCGCCAACAGTGTGCAGATTGCGGGCCATGTCAAGATTGGCGACTACGCCATCATCGGAGGCAGCAGTGCCATCCGGCAGTTTGTCCACATCGGCTCCCATACCATGATTTCGGGAGGCTCTCTGATCCGGAAAGACGTGCCGCCCTTTATCAAAGCGGCCCGCGAACCCCTCTCGTACGCCGGGGTGAACTCTATAGGTTTACGAAGAAGAGGTTTTTCTTCGGAGGTGATTGCTGCAATCCAGGAAATCTATCGCTTTATCTATTTGTCTAACCTGAATAATTCAGAAGCGCTGGATAAAGCGGAGCTGGAATTGCCTGCGACGGCTGAACGCGATGAAATCATCCATTTCGTCCGGAATTCGGAAAGAGGAATTATTCGCACGGGGTCTGCTAAAAATGTGGAGATATCTTGATTTCGCTTGTCCTCGATAATGCCGGCAAGAAATTCTCAAAAGAATGGATATTCAGGGCGTTAAGCTACGCGTTTGAAACGGGCGAGCCGGTAGCGGTGACAGGTCCGAACGGCTCGGGGAAAAGCACATTGATCAAAGCAATCGCCGGTACACTGCCCCTCAATGAAGGCTCGGTGGCCTACACCCGAAACCAACATCCCGTACCGGAAGAAAACTGGTACACGCTTACGGGCATCTCTGCTCCTTACCTGGAACTTATTGAAGAATTTACCCTCTCAGAGAGCATAGATTTCCACATCCGCTTCCGGCCTTTGACCGAAGGCATGAGCAAAGCCGAATTTATAGAAAGGCTGGGCCTGGAAAAACACAGTAGTAAGTATATTCGTGATTTCTCTTCGGGAATGAAACAAAAGCTGAAGCTTGGATTTGCTTTTTTTACACGGAATGAAGTACTGATCCTGGATGAACCAACTGCCAATATTGACCACCACGGCTTCGAGTGGTATAAGACCGAGGTGCAGAAACTGGTGGCAGAGCGTGTCGTCATTATCTCTTCCAATGAGCCGCGGGAATATTCTTTCTGTAGCCGGCACCTTTCCGTGCTGGACTTTAAGTCCTGAATAATCACTCTTTTAAAGCTAAGTCATTGTTTAAAACATTATTAGTAAGTATTTTTGTAAAAAAACTTCAAACTAATATGAAAAAAATACTTTTCAGCTCGCTTTTGATGATCTGCACGGTAGTGGCTTTTGGTCAGAAATACGATACTTTCGGTAAGAAAATTAAAGCAAAAGGAGCGGAGCCTGTTTCTACATTAGAGGGGAAAAGCGACTTTAACGGTGAAGTGGTGAAAGTAGAAGGAGAGGTGGAGTCGGTTTGCCAGATGAAAGGTTGCTGGATGCGGATCAAGAAGTCAGACGGCACCACCATGATGGTCAAATTCAAAGACTATGATTTCTTTGTGCCGAAAGATATCGCCGGAAAAAAGGTGATCTTTCAGGGAGTTCCTTCGGTAAAAACCTTGTCTGTAGCTGAGCAGAGACACTATGCGGAAGACGCCAAGAAATCACAGGAAGAAATCGATAAGATCACCGAAGATAAGGTAGATCTGACCTTCCTTGCTGACGGGGTTCTGGTTCCCAAAAATTAATTCAAGCCTGAGATTCGCTCCTGTAACTGGAGCATTTCATCTCTGAAACGGGCCGCTTGCAGGAAATTCAGTTCTGCGGCGGCCTTTTCCATATTGTTTTTCGCTTCCTGCATCAGTTTTTCCAGCTGGGGTTTATTCATATAGGCTACCACAGGGTCTGCCGCAATGTGGGCTTGCTCGGGTTCTACGTAATACCCCTTGGGTACCGCTTTAAAGTCGGCAATGGAAGTTTGTTCCAGGATAGCTTCCTTGCTTTTGAGAATGGTCTGCGGCGTTATGCCGTGCTCGGTATTGTATTCCATCTGTATGGCCCGCCGCCTCAGCGTTTCGTCTATGGCGGTCTGCATAGATCCGGTGATCCGGTCGGCATACATGATGACCTTCCCATTGGAGTTCCTGGCCGCCCGTCCTATGGTCTGGATAAGCGAGCGGTTGTCGCGCAGGAATCCCTCTTTGTCCGCGTCCATAATGGCTACCAGCGACACTTCCGGCAGGTCAAGGCCTTCGCGAAGGAGGTTAACGCCTACCAGTACGTCAATGACGCCCAGCCTTAATTCTCTCAGGATTTCCACCCTCTCCATGGTTTTGATTTCGGAGTGGATGTAGCGTACCTTGATGCCAACGCGTTCAAGGTAACGGCTAAGTTCTTCGGCCATGCGTTTTGTGAGGGTCGTGACCAGCACACGCTCTTCCTTTTTGATCCGGTCGTGAATTTCTTCAAGGAGGTCATCGATCTGGTTCAGGCTGGGCCTCACATCAATTTCCGGATCTAGCAGGCCGGTGGGCCGGATAATCTGCTCTACCACTACTCCGCCGGCTTTGTTCAGTTCGTAATTGGCGGGCGTGGCGCTCACATAGATGGTTCGTGGGGTGAGTTCCTCAAATTCCTGGAAAGTAAGGGGGCGGTTATCCAGGGCAGAGGGCAGACGGAAACCGTATTCTACCAGGGAGGTTTTCCGGGAGCGGTCTCCCCCGTACATGGCGGTAATTTGAGGTATACTTACATGGCTTTCGTCAATGACCAGGAGGAAGTCGTCCTGGAAGTAGTCGAGCAGACAGAAAGGCCTTTCCCCGGCCATACGACGGTCGAAATACCGGGAATAATTCTCGATACCGCTGCAATACCCCAGTTCGCGCATCATTTCCATATCAAACTCCGTTCTTTCCTGGATGCGCTCGGCTTCGATTCGTTTTCCTTCACTTTCAAAATGCTTTATCTGGGTCACCAGGTCGTCCTGGATCTGCCGTATGGCCGTTTGCATCACGTCTTTCCCCGTGACAAAAAGATTGGCCGGAAAGATGGCCACTTTGGTTTCGGGGCGGATTTTTTTTCCGGAATGGGGTTCAATCATCTGGATATCTTCCACCTCATCTCCCCAGAAAATGATGCGGTAGGCAAAATCGGCATAACCGGGATAAATGTCTACCGTATCGCCTTTGACCCGGAAAGTGCCCCGGTTAAATTCGGCTTCTGTGCGGGAATAGAGAATGGAAACGAGGTCATAGAGGAGGCGGTTCCGGCTGATGGTGTCGCCTTTTTTTACTTTGACAATGCTCTGTTTAAACTCGTTGGGGTTTCCGGCGCCGTAGATACAGGAGACCGATGCCACTACGATCACGTCTTTCCGCCCTGACATGAGGGAAGAGACGGCAGAAAGCCGGAGCTTGTCGATTTCCTGGTTGATCATCAGGTCTTTCTCGATGTAGGTGTTGGTAGAAGCGATGTAGGCTTCAGGCTGGTAGTAGTCGTAATAAGAAATAAAATATTCGACCGCGTTATCGGGGAAAAACTGCCTGAACTCTCCGTAAAGCTGTGCGGCCAGGGTCTTGTTATGGCTCAGGATCAGCACCGGCATATTCAGCTGCTGTATGGCATTGGCGATGGTAAAGGTTTTACCGCTTCCGGTTACGCCCAGAAGTACGGTGGCTTTCTCACCGGATTCGACCGATCTGACCAATTGCGCGATAGCCTGGGGCTGATCGCCCGTAGGTTTAAATTCTGAAGTGATGTTAAAACTCATAGTATAAAAACAAGAAGCGATACGGGCTGGCCGGGCCGAAAACACCCGGGCTACGGATATGCAATATAACGTTTTTATTTTTAGGATAGTTGCAGTTTATGGTGAGGGGAAGCCTGTAACCTAGTTCCTGACCGAAAACTTTTTCCCGGGAGACTGCCGGATTACATCGCGGAATTCAAGGGTGAGCAGGATGGAAGGCAGGCGCCCCGGGGGTACTTCGGCATACCAGTTCAGTTCGTCTATGTGCATTTCTCCACGATCAAGAAGCAAGGTGAGTACGGCTTTTTCCTCCCCGGAAAAGGCGGAGAGGTCCCATTCGTTTTTGGGGGGAGCTGCTTCCGAATTCCATTGCATCCAGTCGATCAGCGCCGGGGCGTCTGTAAAAATACGGGCTTTGTGATGCAGGATGAGGTGGTGGGTGCCTTCCGATTGCTTTTTGTAGAGGTCGCCGGGTACGGCAAAGACCTCCCGGTTATAATTGTTGGCGAATTCGGCGGTGACCATAGAGCCGCCTTTTCTGGCGGACTCGATCACCAGCACCGCCTGGCTCAGTCCCGCAATGATGCGGTTCCTCGATACAAAAAACTGGGGATGTAATTTGGAGAAAACGGGCTGCTCGGAGATAAGGAGGCCTTCTTCTTTCATTTCTTCGGCTACTTTGCGGTGGGCAGACGGGTATACGGTGTCTAGTCCGTTGGCCAGTACGCCCAGTGTCGACAAGCCGTTTTTGAGGGCCTCGCGGTGTGCGGTGATGTCAATGCCGTAGGCCAGGCCGCTGATGATCTGTACGCCGGGCAGTTCCGCCATCAGGTTTTGTACCACTTCTTTCCCGTAGGCGCTGGCTTCCCGGGTGCCTACGATGGCCAGGGTCTTGTGGGGCCGGACGTTCCCTTTGCCTTGAAGGTAAAGGATAGGGGGGCAATCGTAGGTTTCTTTCAGGAGGGCCGGATAATCTTCCGAGCGCAGGGTCATGATCCGGATGTTTTTCCGGCCGGAATCTACGATGATTTTTTCTGCTTCCCGGAGGGCCTCTTCTTTCCGCTGAAAGGCTTGGGCCAGGTGCGTCCCTATTCCGGATACACGCGTTAGTTTCCCCGCAGAAGTTCGGAAGACCTCCCGGGCTGACCCGAAACGTGACAAAAGATTTTTGTAAAGTACATTTCCTATCCCTTCCAGGCGGCTAAGGGCGATCTCGTAGTGTAGTTCTTCAGTTATGCGATTCGATTCCATCCTTTAAAAATACTAAGGACTTTCGAATTTCCTGCAAGCGTTGGATAATTTCTTCGTTTTGGTTGTCATTTTTTGCTTTCAGGCGTAATTGTTCCTTAGCTCCTTCCAGGGTAAAGCCTTCTTTTTGTACGAGGTCTACGATGCGCTGGAGTTTTTCAATGTCTTTGTGCGAGAATTTGCGGTTTCGTCCCGACTTCCGGATGTTCAGCTTGAATTCCAACAGGTAATACTCCAGGGTGGTGCGGGGGATTTCCAGGTGTGTATAGACTTCTTCGGTGGAATAAAAGAGTTTCATGTTTATCGTCGGTTATCGTCATTTTCAAACATGCTGAGGTAGCTCATATAGCGACTGAGGTAAAGGTCGCCCTCCTCTACTGCGTTTTTAACGGCACATTGGGGTTCGTTGATATGCAAGCAGTTATGAAACTTGCATTGGCCCAGGAGTTCGCGAAATTCCGGGAAGAAATGAGCAAGTTCTTCTTTTTCGATATCGATCAGTCCTAATTCTTTAATGCCGGGGCTGTCGATCACGCGCGTGCCGGGCTCGGGTTCAAACATTTCCGCGAAGGTGGTGGTGTGTACGCCTTTGTCTGAGAATCCGGAGACTTCGGAAGTGGCGAGTTCCAGGTTGGGGTGAAGTATATTCAGCAGGCTGGACTTTCCCACGCCGGAGTGTCCGGAGATCAGGGAGGTTTTTCCTCTTAGGGCGGCCTGGAGATCTTCTATTCCCTGCACGGTGTAGGTCGACGTTTTGACGCAGCCGTAGCCCAGGCCGGTATACAGCTCGATGAGCTCTTCCTGGTAGGCTTTCTCTTCTTCGTCCAGGATGTCTTGTTTATTAAATACCAGGGTGGCGGGGATGCGGAAGGTTTCGGCGGTGACGAGGAAACGGTCTATGAAGCCCAGGGAGGTTTTGGGGCTTCGAATGGTGACAATTAGGATCAGCTGGTCTACGTTGGCGGCCAGGAGATGGGCGTGGGCCGATTTGTGTACGCTCTGGCGAATCACGTAATTTTCGCGGGGAAGGATGTCCTCAATGATGTTTTCCCGGGGGTCATACACTACACGGTCGCCCACGGCAATGGGGTTGGTGACTTTGAGGTTTCTGATCTTGAATTTCCCTTTCAGGCGGCACGAAACTACCTCGCCGGTTTCGCGGTTTTTCACCTCGTACCAGCTGCCTGTTGATCTGAAAACGATACCCTCTTGAAGTTCCAATCGCTATATGTTTTAACAAAACTAGGATATTTTTCGGGCGAAAGAAAGCGAAGGAGGAACTACCTTAAAAGCTTAAAAAAAACTTAAAATTTTTAAACGAAATTTTGGATTAATTTTCGGCGGAAATTATTGGAAAAGTACTATTTGAAATTTTATTCACCTGCCGGAGATGGCTTGTCGGATAGGGGGCTTGATCCGGCGCTTTCGGTAGGGTTCTCTGCCTTTTCAGGCAGGCATTTCGGGCGGAGAGTCGCCGGTTGTCGCCGATTAGCCGGTAGGCCTTAACCGGGATGGTTTTTGTCCGGGAAGTCGCGATAATTTCAGGAAAAACTAGCCGGAAATTCCTATTTTATACCAGATAATAAATTTTAAGGCAAATTTAAGGTGTTTCCGGATTGTTATTACAGAATTCTTCGTTAACTTAGTACAGCAATCAAAATATTAGTGCAACAATAAATAAACATACAATTATGAAAAAGGGATTCCTGTTTGGCATTGCCGCGCTGGCAGTAGGAGTGGTGGTTTATACATTGGGAAATAAGAAGGTGAAAACCGGCTTTTATCCCGGTAAAGCGGTTTACAGATACTGATTGAATATACCACCACGGAAAGGCCGTCTGAAAGGGAGATTTCAGGCGGCCTTTTTGTTTGTGACTGCCCCTGGCTTGGGGCGTTGGGTTTTCCAAATTAAAAGACGTAATGGCCGTTTTTCTCCGCCCGATTCCGTATTTTTGAATTCATGACCCAGGGAATGCTTATGTACAAGACTATTTTATTTGAAAAAAGAGAAGGGAAAGCCTATATCACGCTGAACCGGCCCCAAACGTATAACGCGTTGAGCCGGGAGATGCTGGGTGAATTAACGCGGGCGGTGCAGGAATGCGCCGGCGATGAAGAGATTCGGGTAGTGATTCTCTCCGGGGGGGAAGACAAAGCGTTTTCTTCCGGTGCCGACCTGAAAGAGGGCTTGGCTGACACCCGTTTGGGGGAGGTGCTGAAAGCAACATATAATCCGTTGATCCTGGGACTGAAGGCGCTTGAAAAGCCGGTGATTTGCCGGATGAACGGCCTTGCGGCCGGAGCGGGGATGTCGCTGGTGCTGGCCTGTGACGTCGTAATTGCGGCAGACGACGCCTATTTTACGGAACTCTTTGTGGGAATCGGCCTGATGCCTGATGCGGGTTCTATGTTTTTCCTGCCCCGGCTGGTAGGCCCGCTAAAAGCATTTGAACTTTGCAGTACCGGCCGGAAAGTCTTTATGGAAGAGGCTGTAGGTATGGGGCTGGCCAATAAAGCGGTTCCGAAAGAACGCCTGGATGCGGAAGTAGAGGCCCTGGCTGATCTTTATGCCTCCGCGGCTACCAGGAGCATCGGCAAGATGAAGCAGGTACTGAATCAATCTTTCCAGAGTAGCCTGGAAGAAGTGCTGCATCTCGAAGCGGAAGCCCAAACCTTTTGCGGACAATCTGCCGATTTTGCGGAAGGAGTAATGGCGTTTCTCTCCAAAAGAAGCCCGGTTTTTAAAGGGAAATAAGTTTTTATAGGGGGAAGGGTTTAAAAGACCTCGGCAAACCCCTAAATTTGTGAATCAATAAACGTTTTATGTCAGAGGAAGGGAGGAGTCTCAATTTTATCGAAGAAATAGTAGAAAGGGATCTGGAAAGCGACATCCATGCCGGGCGGGTACTGACCCGTTTCCCGCCGGAGCCCAACGGATACCTGCATATCGGCCACGCCAAGTCCATTTGCCTGAATTTTGGACTTGCCCAACGGTACGGAGGCGGAACGAACCTCCGTTTTGATGATACGAACCCGGTGACGGAAGATACCGAATATGTGGATTCCATTAAAAACGATGTCAAATGGCTGGGCTTTGATTGGGTGAATGAATTTTACGCGTCGGATTATTTCGATGAACTTTATGCATTTGCGTTAAAGCTCATAAAAGATGGACTGGCGTATGTAGACGACAGCACCTCGGAAGAAATGGCGGTACTCAAGGGTACGCCCACCAGCCCGGGGAAGCCGGGGCCTTATCGCGACCGGACGGTAGAAGAAAACCTGGACCTCTTTCAACGCATGGCTGCCGGAGAATTTCCGGAAGGAAGCCGCGTACTGCGCGCCAAAATAGACCTTTCGTCGAGCAACATGCTCATGCGTGATCCCATCATTTACCGGATCCGGTTTGCGGAACACCACCGTACCGGCGACAAGTGGAAAATCTATCCCTTGTACGATTTCGCCCACGGGCAGTCGGATTCCATTGAAGAGATTACCCATTCCATTTGTACACTGGAATTTGTTTCCCACCGGGAGCTATACGACTGGTTCATTGAAAAGTTGGGTATATTCCCCTCTAAACAATACGAGTTTGCCCGCCTGAACATGACCTATACGGTGATGAGCAAACGGAAGCTGCTTCAATTGGTCAACGAGAATTACGTAGCCGGCTGGGACGATCCCCGTATGCCCACCATTTCCGGGATGCGGAGGCGGGGCTATACCTCCAAAGCCATTGTGGACTTTTGCGAGCGGATCGGGATACAGAAGCGCGACAACCTGATTGACGTGAGTCTCCTGGAATTCTTTGTGCGGGAAGATCTGAACCGTGTATCTACCCGGGTAATGGCAGTTTTTGACCCTCTGAAAGTGGTGATTACCAACTGGCCGGAAGGAAAGAACGAAATCTGCCGGGTAGAAAATAACCCGGAAGACCCCGAGGGCGGACACCGGGAGATCAACTTCGGTAAAGAAATTTATATAGAAGCGGGAGATTTTATGGAAGAGCCGCCCGCCAAGTATTTCCGGCTGAAACCGGGAGGTGTGGTGCGTTTGAAAGGGGCGTATATCCTGCAATGCGATGAAGTGATCAAGACCGATGACGGCAGAATTGCGGAGCTGCGCTGTTCGTACATCGAAAACTCGAAGAGCGGGGAAGATGTGAGCGGAGTGAAAGTCAAAGGCGTCATTCATTGGGTAAACGCGCAAGAGGCTGTGGAAGCCGAGGTTCGGCTGTACGATCGCCTGTTCAAGGTAGAGAACCCGGCGGGAGAAGAAGGCGATTTTAAGGAGTTTATCAATGAAAACTCCCTGGAGCTGGTCAAAGCCCTTGTGGAGCCCTCTTTGTTGGCCGCTACCCCGGAACACAAATTCCAGTTTATGCGCAACGGCTACTTTGTGCTGGATCCGGACAGTAAGCCGCCTCACAGTCTGATTTTTAATAAGACGGTAGGTTTGAAAGACAGTTGGAAATGAGGCTTCGGGCCTCATTTTTTACGGGTAGTGCAAAGTATTGACAACCTGCGGTAACATGCTTCGAACCGTTATCTGGACTTGCTGATTATCTCAAGAAGTTTATCCGGATTCTGCCTGTTATCCCAAAATGCAGTCACTACAATCTGATTTGAAATAATTCTGTAATAGATACTGAAATTTCCCATTGCGACTTGTCGTGTATCTATATGGTTGGTCGCTTTTCCTGAAAGAGGATGGACTGATAATATGGTCAGCCGCTCTTTGATGCGACCTATTAATTTTCTTGCGTATTGCGTGTTTCCGTTGCGTAGTGTCCAGTACTTTAAGATTTCCCGTCGTTGTGCTAATGCTGTTTCAGTCCAGACGATAAAGTTTCTAGCCATTCTAAATCTCTTTTGTCGGCTTCTTCCTGGAGAACCACCTGGTTATTTCTGATGTCTTCCCCGCTCATATTCAACATGTGTAGTTGTGCTTCAGAAAGAGTAATTACATCCCCCTCGACCCCGCTTTTATCTAATAACTGATACAAGGCAGAGAGGTAATCCCTATTGGAAATTGCCATTAATTTGTCAATAATGTTATTTCTTATGTTATCAGCAGCTGTCATAATTCAGTTGTTTTTAACAAAGTTAAAGCGTTTTTCGAAATATGCAATAGGGTTCACCTCCCGAATTTCCACCACTTAGAAAGCCGGTGTTCTTTCCCTTTCAAAAACTCCGACACCATCTCCATGCCGATAACGGAGAAGGTAATGCCGTTTCCGCCCATACCCAAAACAAAGTAGGCTCCGGGAAAGTTGGGGTGTTTACCGATATAAGGCAGTCCGTCTTTCGTTTCGCCGAAGGTGCCAGCCCAGGCAAAGTCAGTTCGGAAATCGATACCGGGAAACAGCTTTTGGAAGATCTGTTCCAGTCGCTTTTTCCTTTTTGTGATCGACCGGTCTCTTTTCTGTGCATTTTGAAATTCATCGTCTTCACCGCCCAGGAGAATGCGATGATCATCGGTGGTTCGCATATAGATATAAGGCTCGCCGGTATCCCAGATGAGGGTTTCTGAAAGTTTGGCGGGTTTTTCGGTGAAAGGTTCGCTGACAATAGCATAACTGCTGAGCAGGTCCACGAACTTTTCCGGAATGATTTCCGTACTTTCAAAGCCGTTGCAATAGATAATTTTCGTGGCCCGGATAGTATTCCCGTACTCGGTAGTGGCCCGTATCCCTTTCCGGCCATATTTCACCTCCGTGATTTTGGTTCTATCGTATACCTCCAGTCCTTTTTGATGGTGGAAGAAGAGTAGATCATGCGCCAGGCGGAAGGCATCGATGCTTCCGCCCTGGAAAGTAAGGATTCCTCCATGTGAACCGGTCACATCAAAGCGTTCCAGGATATCTTCGGCTTCCAGCCACTCGCCCCGGAAGCCATGTTTCAGTCGGGTTTCATGCTCCTTTTTTAAATCGGGAACATCCTTTTTGTATTTGGCATACAGCAGGGAGTTTTTCTTTTTGAACCCACACTCCGACTTTACTTTTTTAACGAGCCTTTCCAGGATATCGATGGAGTCGTAGCACGCCCGATAGCTGGCCACTGCCCCTTCTTCGCCGATCATTTCAATGAGCTCCCAAAGGGGGGTGTCTACCTCATACTGGAGCATGGAGGTGGTAGCTGAGGAGCTTCCGTTGGCAATTTCCCGTTTATCCACCAGCACGGTTTTGTACCCATCACTCACGCATTGGTGGGCGATCAGGCTACCGGTAATCCCGGAGCCCACGATCAGGATATCCGTGCTAAGGTCTTCCCTGAGGGAGGGGTAGGAGTTAAGCAGGCCATTTTTGACCAGCCAGAACGGTTCGTTGGAAGTGAGATTCATGGGATTTGATAGTTTGTTTTAGCGAAGTTAAATAAAAAAAGCCACCCTTGCGAGTGGCTTTGGTATCGTTTTCACGTAAAACACGGCTTTACTCTTTCTTCTCAAAATCACCTGCGTACAGGAACACCAGCTTGTCGGCGGAGATGTATTTCCGGAGTGCGGCGTTGACCTGGGCCAGGGTCAGGGCGTTCACCTTTGCTTCCAGGGCATCGAAGTCTTCGAGAGGAACGCCGAGGTGCAGGAGGTTATTGATCAGGGTACCCGACAGGAAGCCGTCGCTGCCGAGCGAGGTTTTCCGCCCGGTATTCCAGCTGGTTTTGTTGGCGTCGAGCTCTTCCTGGGTAAAGCCGGAAGCCAGGGCTTTGCTGATCTCGTCTTTGATGGCTTCGTCTACTTTTTCCTGAAATTTAGGATTATAGAAGGCGTAGACTCCCCATGAGGATGCTTTATTGTCGTACGGCACATTGATGAAAGAACCGGCGCCGTAACTGATGCCTTCATTTTCCCTCAGGCGGGTCGGAATCCGGGCGGTCAGAAAGCCTCCGCTGCCGAGAATAGCATCTGCCATGATTAAGGCGGGGTAGTCGGGAGAGGTGCGGTCCAGCTCAAAATTCATTTGGGCCAGCACTACTCCGTTCTCTTTATCGGGCGTATTTACTTTCTCCAGGTTATATTTCGTAGGGAAATAGGTGGGCTGCACTTTGGTGTAGGCACTTGCCGAAGACCAGCTTCCTAATGTATTTTTCAGGATGTCGTCTACCCGTCCTGCGGCCAGTCCGCTCACCACGCTGCCGTAACCGTTGTTGGCACCAAGGCTCTTGTAGAGTGCTTTAACCTGGTCGGTGGTTATCCGGTTAAGCGCTTCAATCTGCTCGTCCGGCGTGGAGGTGTAGTAGGGATGTCCTTTCGGATATGCATTGGTGCGCCGGCCGATCTGCCCAAAAGCGATAGACTGGGGGTCGTTACGACTAGACTCGATATAGGTTTTGTTCTCGTCTATGGTCTTTTTAAACTCCGCTTCGGGGAAGGTGGAGTTGGTGAGCAGGTCTTTGAGCAGGTTCATGGTCGGCTCAAACTGGTCTTCGTAAGAGCTGACGCTGATGGCCAGGGTTTGCCCGCTGAAACCTACCGAAATCTGGGATTTTAGTTGGTCGAGTTCATCCTGGATCTGTTCTTTGGTGCGGGTACCGGTACCGGCTTTCATCAGGGAGGCCAACACCGATTTTACTTCATTTTTCCCGCTGAGCGATTCAAGAGTACCTGTGGGGAAGCGAAAGGTGGCCACTACTTTCCGCCCTTTGATGGGCTTGTTCAGGTATGCGTACTTCATGCCGTTTGTGAGTTTCCCTGCGGAGAGATTTCGGACGATATTGGGAATAGACGCTTCGAATTCCGCCAGGGCCTCTTCTTCGGCTTTACCTTTGTAGTCACGGGTAAGGGCTACGATTTCCTCGTCGGAATATTCTTTCCCTCTGGCTCTTTCCGCATCTTTTTCCGGAATAAAGACTCCGAGGGTACGGTTAGACGGGATGAAATATTTTCCGGCTACCCGGCGGATATCATCTAACGTGAGCTGTTCTACGGCATCCCGGTATAAGAAGCCCAGGCGATAGTCGCCGGCGCCCACAATTTCGGTCAGGTTGATGGTCATGGAGAGGGTATTGTTCCGGATGTTTTCCAGCTGTTTCAGGAGTTTGGCTTTTGCCCGGCTGAGATCCTGCTCGGTAAACGAAATTTGGGCGATACGGTCCAGTTCCTTCACAAAGGTTGCACGGGCTTCCTCCAGGCTTTTGTCTTTGGGTAGGGTAACACTCAGGTAAAGGCAGCTCGGGTCACGTACATTGGGCTGCCAGCCCCACAGACTGGTGGCTTTCTGGGAATCGATAAGTGCTTTGTACAGATAACCGGAGGGGTCGGCGGTGAGGATTTCGTTCAGTGCGTCTACGGCGGCAAAGTCTTTGTCGGCGAATGCCGCAGTATGATAGGCGGCGGCTACAATCTGAACATCACCTGCGCGTTTCAGCTCCACAAATCGTTCGCCGTCCTGAGCGGGTTCTACGGTATAGGTTTTTTCCAGCACGCGGGCGGGGCGCGGAATCACGGAGAAATACGTGGCGATATATTCCAGGGCTTTCTGCTCGTCAAATTTTCCACCGATGATGAGGGTGGCGTTATCGGGCTGGTAGTATTTTTCATAGAAAACCCGGAGGCGGTCGGCTTTCACCCGCTCAATATCTTCTTTTGAACCTATGGTGCTGTTTCCGTAATTGTGCCAGAGGTAGGCGGAAGAGAAAATCCGTTCCAACAGTACGCTTTCGGGGTTGTTTTCACCGATTTCAAATTCGTTTCTCACTACGGAAAATTCTTTGTCGAGGTCTGATTGCAGGATAGTGGCATTGATCATGCGGTCGGCCTCCATTTCAATACTCCATTTCAGGTTTTCGTCGGAAGAAGGGAATACTTCATAGTAGTTGGTACGGTCAAACCAGGTAGTGCCGTTGGCTTGTCCACCCTTTTCCGATAACATCTTCTTGATATCGCCCAGGTTTTTGGTACTTTTAAACAGCATGTGTTCCAGCAGGTGGGCCATGCCTTTTTCGCCGTATCCTTCGTGTCGAGATCCTACTTTGTACACGATGTTCACTACGACATTGCTTTGGGAGGCATCCGGGAGGAGCAGCACTTGCAGTCCGTTATCCAGTTGGTATTCTTTCACACCCTCTACCGAGGTGACAAACACAGGGGCTTGTTGTGCCCATGCTGCCGCAAAGCTGATCGCGAGGAGGCAGGTAAATAGTATTTTTCTCATGAACATGTTGGGGTTTGGGGCCTTGAGCTATGTGCTTTGAACTTTGGATGGCCGGCGAAGACGCCGTTTTAGAAAGCCGAAAGCTTACTGCCGGGGGCGGTTATTTTGTTTGAAAATCAAAAGTAGTATTTTTCGGGAAAAGATATTATTTTTTTGGGATTTTCGGTCGGAATCAGAGGTGAGCGGAAAGAGGGGTTATTTCCGGGAATGATAAAATTCGCTGGGCGTCTGGCCTGTCATCTTTTTAAAGGAGCGGTTGAAAGCGGTTTTCGAGTTGAAACCTACCTCAAAAGCGATTCCCAGCAAGGTGTAGTTGTGGTATTTCGGGTTGTTGATGTTCTCTTTGAATTCGGCGATGCGGTACGAGTTGATAAAATCGAAAAAGTTCTTGTCGTAACCTTCCCGAATAACACGGGAAAGGGTGTGGGATGGCGTTTTTACCAGGGTGGCCAGGTCATTTAAGGCGAGGTTGGGGTTGAGGTAAGGTTTTTGGGTATTCATGACCTCCTCTATCCGGTCGCGGAAGGCGTCCAGTTCTTCTTCCGCTATGGATGTGCGGGTTTTAGACGTCTCTGGCTCGGGGGTGCTGGTTTCCTCTTCGTTGTTTTCCTCGTGATTGATTTTGAAGATTTCGGGCTGATGGATAGCGTAATATCCCAGCACAAACCCGATGAGGGAAAAGGCGATCCAGATGAGGTTAATACTGTTTTCAAGCAGTTCAGTGATCACTCCGCCCCGCAAGGTATTGACTGCGAACAGCACACAGGTGAAGATGCCGAGTACAATACAGATCATAAAAATGACCAGTACCGCCGAAAGGTAATTGATGTTCTGGTGGTAGGCCGTTTCGTTAATATAACTTTCCGAATATTTCCGGATGGCTTTTCTGGATTTGTAGTAGTAATAAAGGTTACTGAATACGGCCACGATAAAGGTGATGGCAAAAACCCATTTCAGGTCGGTTTCATTATTGACGATCTTGTGCTGAAAGCGTTTTCCGTCCATAAAGAAATAGGGAATATATACCAGGAATTGCAGGGAGGGAAGCACAAAATGAGGCCAGGCCTGTCCGGCTGTAAACCCCTGCTTAAACAGGAGGCGATGCAGGTAGAAATAGAATACCGGCGCAAAGGTGAACAGGGCGAAGTTCGGTACCAGGATAAGTTTGGGTAGGGCGTTGGCCACATCCCGGTAATAGCCGATCACTTTAAAAAACAGGAAAAATGAGGCCAGCCCGAGCAGAATAACAAGAAGGCGGTTGGCTTCCCGGTTAAAGTCTTGCATGGTAGGTATCACAATCATCAGCAGGAAGCCCTGGAAGGCTGCGAAAAGCAGGATAAGGTCAATCAGGGAAAAGAAATTAAAGGTGGAGGAAAGGTCTTCCCAGTTTTCAATTTCTATTTCAATTTCCTGGTTGGGTTTGATGTCGGCTCCGTGTACGATGCGGTTGGGGCGCGCCTTTCCGCTTTTCCAGCTTTCGGCCGAGTTCCAGTCGCCGCGGTGGAATTTATACTCCAGGCTTTCAAATTTGGAGAAAATGTTGATCTTGTAGCTGCCGTCGTATTGCTTTTTCAGGCGGAAGAGCTCGTCTTTGATCTCCCAGTTGTTGAAGTTTCCGGAAATATAAATGGCGGCGTCGGGTGGGGTATTGTCGGGAACAGTGGTGATATGAAACTGGAATTCAGGGCGTTGTTCCCAGCCCGCAATGGTGAGGTACACGGTGCCGTTCACCACGGTATTTTCCGAAAAAAGGCGGTTGGGCAGGAGGGAGCCGTCGGGCCGGGCTTCCACGATGTTCCAGTTTCCCTGGGTGAATTTGTATTCAAAATCAGTAAGATCTTCGCCGATGTCGATGGTGTAGGTGTTCCGGTTAATTTTACGCAGTTTCCATTGAGGATCTTTCGGGTTCCAGTTGTTCAGGCTGGATGCCATATAGATGGGTTGATCGGCCAACAGGAGACTATCTGCCCTAACCTCAAGGCGTATCTGGCCCAAAAGCGCATGTTGGGAGAACAAAACCCCGGTCAGAAGAACTAGCAGAAAACGGAACAAAACGTAATTTTTGATGCGATTCAAAGATACGAATCGTTAGTTAAATTATTGGTAAGGGGGAGGAAATTAGTTCCGAGTGCCGAGTTCCGAG
>JBEBRS010000032.1:0-18897 GCA_040394705.1 Leadbetterella byssophila | reverse complement strand
TTAGTTATCTGAAAATATCTAGTTTGTTTACAAGAGATTTACGATCTATAAAAGTGAATTTTTGCTGTCTTTGACAAAACATTAAAAAGATATCCATATCTATATTTAGATATTAATATCTTTAAAGTATCTAATATAGTCACCGCATTGCCGAACTCACTACTCGGAAAATTAACTACAAATTACGAATTACGAATTACGAATTACGAATTACGGAGGCTTTGATCCTTCGGCACGCTCAGGACAGGCTAAGCTCAGCCTGGCAATGGCAAGACTCCTGCTACTGTCACCCCGAGCTGTCGCATGGACTACTCTCCACTCACTACTCACTACTCAATACTCACTACTCCCCACTCGGAACTCCGCACTCGGAACTCCGCACTCGGAACTCCGCACTCGGAACTCCGCACTCGGAACTCGGCACTCGGCACCCGGCACTCAGAACCCGGCACTCGGAACTAACCTCCCTCACTCTCCATCCTGCCAATTTGTCCGCTTATCCCGATTTTTGGAATTACCGCATTATTATTGACAACCGAACGTTGTTATTAAATAAATTTGCAGTGTAATTAAAATACGACAGTACGTCATAAACCTTATGCTTAATTTTCTCACGAAAGGAATTGCCAAAGTTTTTGGTACAAAATCGGAAAAAGATATTAAAGTGCTCAGTCCTTATGTAGACGCCACAAATGTGGAGTTTGCTAAACTGGCCGCCTTAAGTAATGATGAGTTTCGGCAGAAAACGCTGGATCTGAAAAGCTATATCCAGGAAAAACTGGCGCATATTGACCAGGAAATGGCTGCCCTTAAAGAGGAAGCCAACGGCGACTTGTCTATTGATCAGAAAGAAGCGATCTTTAAGAAAGTGGATGAGCTGGCCCTGAAAAGGAACGAAGAGCTGGAAGTGGTGCTCCTGGAGATTCTGCCCCAAGCATTCGCGATTGTAAAAGAAACCGCGAGACGGTTTACGGAAAATGATGAATTGGAAGTGACCGCCAGTCACCTGGACCGGGAACTGGCCATGACCAAAAGTCACATTGAAATCAGGGGCGATAAGGCGGTATGGAAAAATGAGTGGTACGCCGCCGGAAACCTGATGAAATGGAATATGCTGCATTACGATGTGCAGATCATCGGCGGGGCTGCCCTGCACAAAGGGAACATTTCGGAAATGGCTACAGGGGAAGGTAAAACCCTGGTGGCGACTTTCCCGGCTTTCCTGAACGCCCTGGCCGGTAAAGGCGTACACATCGTGACGGTGAACGACTACCTGGCGCGAAGAGACTCGGAATGGATGGGACCTATTTTTGAGTTTAACGGCATCACCTGCGATTGTATCGACCAACACCGGGCCAACTCCCCACAGCGGAAAAAAGCCTACAACGCAGACATCACCTACGGTACAAACAACGAATTCGGTTTCGACTACCTCCGGGATAATATGGTGAGTGACCCCGAAGAACTGGTACAACGGGAACACCACTTTGCCATGGTGGATGAGGTAGACTCCGTGTTGGTGGATGACGCCCGTACGCCCCTGATCATCTCCGGTCCCATGACCCGTAAAAACGATGACGAACTGTACAATACCCTGAAGCCCCGCGTTTCTCAGCTGGTAGAAATGCAGAAACAACTGGTGGGCGGCTACCTGGTAGAGGCTAAAAAACTGATCGCGGAAGGAAACAAGAAGGAGGGCGGGTTGTCCCTTTTTCGTGCCCACCGGGGGTTACCCAAGAGCAAGCCTCTGATCAAATTCCTGTCGGAAACCGGGATGAAGAAACTGCTTCTCGATACCGAAGCCATCTATATCGCCGAGAATCAGAAGCTGATGCCCGAAGCAGACGCGCCGCTCTATTTTACCATTGAAGAAAAGAATAACTCGGTAGAGCTGACCGACAAAGGAATTGACTACCTGTCGGCTCAGGGACAAGATCCCCAGTTCTTTATCATGCCCGACCTCAGCATTGAAATGGGCGCTATCGAGAAATCAGACCTGAGTCCGGAAGATAAGATCCTCAAAAACGACGAGCTGATCAAAGATTACTCCACCAAAGCCGAACGTATTCATGCCGTCAACCAGCTGGTGAAAGCCTATACGCTGTTTGAAAAAGACGTGGATTACGTGACCATGGACGGTAAAGTGAAGATTGTGGACGAGCAAACGGGCCGGATCATGGACGGGCGCCGGTGGTCTGACGGACTTCACCAGGCCGTGGAAGCCAAAGAAAACGTGAAAGTGGAAGACTCTACGCAGACGTACGCCACCATCACGCTTCAGAACTATTTCCGGATGTACCATAAGCTGGCCGGTATGACCGGTACGGCCGAAACCGAAGCTTCGGAGTTCTGGAAAATCTATAAACTGGATGTAATTTCCATTCCCACCAACAAAACGGTGATCCGGGATGACCGGGAAGACAAGGTCTACAAGACTGTGCGGGAGAAATACAATGCGGTGGTGGATGAGATCAACGAGATGGTCCGTATTGGTCGGCCGGTGCTGGTAGGTACCACCTCCGTAGAAAACTCGGAACTCCTGAGCCGTATGCTCACCCTGAAAAAAATCCCGCACCAGGTACTCAATGCCAAGCAACACGCCCGCGAGGCAGACATTGTGGCAGAAGCCGGGAAGCCGGGTACGGTGACTATTGCCACCAACATGGCGGGTAGGGGAACGGATATTAAGTTGACCCCGGAAAGCAAAGAAGCGGGTGGGCTGGCCATTATCGGTACCGAAAGGCACGAGTCGCGGCGGGTCGACCGCCAGCTCAGAGGGCGTTCCGGACGCCAGGGAGACCCGGGTTCTTCCCAGTTCTTTGTCAGCCTGGAAGACGGGCTCATGCGGATGTTCGGCTCTGACCGGATCGCCAAGGTGATGGACCGCATGGGAATGGAAGAAGGAGAAGTGATCCAGAGCTCCATGATCACCAATTCCATTGAAAGGGCCCAACGCAAGGTAGAAGAAAACAACTTTGGCATGCGTAAACGCCTTATCGAATACGATGACGTGATGAACGTGCAGCGCGATACCATTTATAAACGAAGGAAAAACGCGCTTTTCGGTGAACGTCTCGCCCTGGATATCGCCAATATTATTTTTGATACCTGCGCGGATATCGTAGCCCAGACCGCCGGTAATTACGAAGAGTTTGAAGTACGGTGTATGCAGAGAATGGGCATGAAGCCGGATATCTCCGAAGAAGAATTTGCCAAAGGCGGCCCGGCCCTGACACACCGCCTGTATGACCTGGCTGAGGCGCATTACCAGGCTAAAAACGACAATATCCGGAAGAATATCGTACCCGGACTTAAAAATATCCTCAACGATCGCCAGGCCCTGGTCGATGAGCCTTATATGGCGGTGATCGGCGACGGCACCCGGCGCATGGCGGTATACGGAGACCTGAGAAAATCGGTAGAGTCAGAGGGCAAGGAACTGATCCTGGCCATTGAAAAGGCCGTTTCACTGGGCATTATCGACCAGGAATGGAAAGAGCACCTCCGGGATATGGACGACCTGAAGCAGTCGGTGCAAAACGCCTCCTACGAGCAGAAAGATCCCCTGTTGATCTATAAATTCGAAGGGGTGGAACTCTTCCAGAGCTTCCTCAAAAAAGTCAATGCCGAAACGGTGGGTTTCCTGATGAAAGCCGGGGTAGAGGAACTCCGTTTCCAGCAGATAGCTCCACCGCCGCGCCAGGCCAATCCCGCCTTGCAAACCAATAAGTCGGGCGACTCGGAAGACCGCCAGCCGGTGAGACCCCTGAACGTGCAGAAAGTAGCTAACCGAAACGATCGCGTAAACGTACAATACCGTAACGGAACCGTAAAACGGGATGTGAAATTCAAGACCGTGGAAAACGATGTGCAGTCGGGCGAAGCCGTGCTGATCGACTGATAAGGATGTGATCTTATACGAAAGGGTTGCCGGAAACGGCAGCCCTTTTTTGCTTTCAGCTATCAGCAGTCAGCTTATACATTGGCCGGGTTGGTGAGCCGGTTTTCTGATAGTGGTACGCCAGCGAAGCGTCGCCCGCCCGGCTGATAGCTGAAGGCTATTTCATCCGTGAAAGCTCTGAGCAACCTATCGATTGATTCTTGAAAAAATATAAATAAATTAAATTAATAAATAATCCATAAATAGTTAAATTTTTTTGTAAACGAAAAAGGGAATTCTCTATCTTTGGGGAGGAATTAACCAAAAAAAACTATGAGATCTCTACTTTTAGGGGGATTGGCCCTTTTTGTAAGTACGGTTTTGCCTGCCCAGCAACCCGTCAACATTATTCCCAAGCCCAACAGCGTTCAGGCGAAGGCCGGAGAATTTGTACTTTCTTCGTCTACGGTGATATCGTACGATAATGCCGACAGCAAGCGGATGGCCGAGCTTTTCCAGGCGTACCTGAATACCCAGTACGGAATTAGCCTGAAAACGGCCGAAAAGAAAAGCGGCAGAAATGTAATCCGTTTTGTTTCTTCAGCGAAAGGAAACGAAGAGGCGTATCAGCTGGAAGTTTCGCCTCAGAACATTGAGGTGTCGGGGGTAAATGCCGGCCTTTTTTACGGATATCAGTCCCTGGTGCAGTTGCTGCCTCTGTCGGGAGCCGACATCAGGGTAGGGGCGGTGAGTATTACCGACGAGCCCCGTTTTGCTTACCGGGGTTTGCACCTGGATGTAGGTCGCCACATGTTTCCGGTGAGCTTTATCAAGAAATATATCGATATTCTGTCGTCGTATAAGCTGAATGTTTTCCACTGGCACCTTACCGAAGACCAGGGCTGGAGACTGGAGATTAAAAAATATCCTAAACTGGCCGAGGTCGGTGGTTTCAGAAAGCAAACCCTCATCGGAAATTACAAAAGAGACGGCGATTATGACCATACACCTTATGGAGGTTTTTATACCCAGGAAGAAGCCCGGGAAGTAGTGGCCTATGCCAAAGAAAGGTTCGTTACGGTGATTCCGGAAATTGAAATGCCGGGTCATGCCCTGGCTGCCCTTCAGGCGTATCCTGAGCTGGGTTGTACCGGTGGTCCGTATGACGCAGCCCAGACCTGGGGTGTTTTTGACCAGGTTTTCTGCGCAGGAAAAGACCAGACCTTTGAGTTTCTTCAGAATGTGCTGGACGAGGTGATCGACATCTTCCCCAGCGCCTATATTCATATCGGTGGAGATGAATGTCCGAAGGCCGAATGGAAGAAATGTCCGCACTGCCAGAAAAGAATCAAAGACCATAACCTGAAAGATGAACACGAACTGCAAAGTTATTTTATCCAGAGAATTGAGAAATACGTGAACAGCAAAGGCCGCCGCATTATTGGATGGGATGAGATACTGGAGGGTGGCCTGGCGCCTAACGCTACGGTGATGAGCTGGAGAGGAGACGCCGGCGGAATCGCGGCGGCGAGCCAGGGCCACGATGTGATCATGACCCCCAACAGCTACGGCCTTTACCTGGATCATAAGCAGGGACCCGACCGCAACCGGGAACCTCTGAGCATCGGCGGGTATTCTACTATGGAAAAGATCTACGGATCAGACCCCGTGCCTCAGCAACTGGAAGAAAGCCGGCGGAAACATATCAAAGGAGTGCAAGGCAATGTGTGGACGGAGTATATCGAAACCCCGAATAAGGTAGAGTTTACCATTTACCCCCGGATTCTGGCCTTGTCGGAGATCGCATGGACCAACCCGGCCAACAAAAACTGGAAAGAATTTTCCGAGGTCAGAACCGCCCGCGCCCTCGCCAGGGTAGACCAAACCGCCAACCGTTACCGCGTGCCGGAAGTATACGGCCTCAAAGATACGGTGATTTATGCGTCTGAATACGTGATCAGGGGACTTAAGCCTTCGGTAGAAGGCGGTAAGATCTATTATACCCTCGACGATTACGATCCGTCTGACCTGGATCTCGAATTCAAAGATCAGTTGAAAATTACAGTACCCGATGGAAAAGAACGTGTGTTCAAAGCCGTGGTGATCGCACCTTCCGGAAAGAAAAGCAATTATGTGAAAGCGGTAATTATTAATACGAAGAAGTAGTTTCGAGTTCCGAGTTCCGAGTTCTGAGTGCCGAGTTTCGAGTTCCGAGTTCCGAGTTCCGAGTTCCGAGTTCCGAGTTCCGAGTTCCGAGTTTCGAGTGCCGAGTTTCGAGTGCCGAGTTCCGAGTGCTGAGTTCCGAGTTCCGAGTTCCGAGTTCCGAGTTCCGAGTAGTGAGTTCTGTACTGTGACACTTATGTGTAGTTTTAAAAAAGACAATAATCCCTATTTTATTAGAGATTATTGTCTTTTTTTAATATTTCGTTAAAAGTTCTTGCAAGTATTATTAGGAAAAATGAGTCTATTTTATCCATCTATAGATATTATTAGGCTTTGTGTAAGGTATAATATTATCTATATCAAAATATTTCTCACTCACTACTCACTACTCACTACTTCCCACTCGGAACTCGGAACTCAGCACTCAGCACTCGGAACTCAGAACTTGCCACTCGGAACTATTCCCTCACACAAACATCCTCGTCCCCGTATAATTCTCCCGGAACTCCCGCGGTGTGCAGGCGTACTTCTTCTTGAATATCCGGTTGAAATACGAAAGGTTATTGAAACCGCATTTGAAAGAAATTTCCGCGATATTCATCGTGGTGTCAATCAGCAGGCGGGAGGCATGCCCCAGGCGGATATTGTTCAGGCTTTCCACAAAGGTAAGGCCTGTTCTTTTTTTAATAAACCGGCTGAAACTGGCTTCGGTCATGCTCACCTGCCGGGCCACGTCTTCCAGGCTTACATCTTTATCGTAATGATTCCGCATATACTGGAAAGCGATCTCAATGCGCCGGCTCCGGGAGGTCACCGGGTCTTGCATGAAACTGGAATTGGCCAGCATCCGCATCCCTTTTGAAACAGACAGGTAGTGGAGAATGGAAATGAGCTCCAGCACCGAGTCGAAACCGTTTTTCTTGCTCAGGTTCAGGAGCTGGGGACGGATACTGGCTATGGCTTCCGGCGTGAAATGTACCCCCCGGGAAGCATATTCCAGCAGCTTCTTTACAAAACTCAGCTGGTTTCTACTCAGAAACTTCGCATCGAAAAGGTCTTTGTGAAACTGAATGGTGATTTCGTGGATCATACCCGTTCCTGTTCGGTTGCCCACCCATCCGTGAGGCAGGTTCGAACCCAGCAGAACCAGGTCGGTTTCCCCGATGATCTCCATGCTGTCGCCCACCACCCGTTTAATGCCCGGCGCATTCTCAATGAAGTTGAGTTCAAACTCTTCGTGGTAGTGCACCGGGAAATCAAACAGGGTCTTTTCCCGGTCAAAAACCATAAAGCAGTCGTTCTCCGTCAAAGGAGTGATTTCGTGATAAATGGCACTCATGTTAAAAAAATACTACTGTAATGTGAAAAATGATGTATTGGCTAAAAGCGGTTAAGCAATCGATTGATTTTTCAAATTTTATTAAAAAATATTTATAATTTGCTAATAATTGTTATTATTTTTTGATAAAATCGAGAGATATTTGATATCTTTAAAAGTTTTGTGTTAAAACAGGGTAAAATAGTATTACTTAAAAAGTCAAATTAATTACCAATTTTGTACAAATAATTTACATCATTTAATCGTAGAGCTATGCGCAAATTTTTATTTTTTATCTTGGGATTTTTCCTCCTTACGGGAAGTCTGCAGGCTAGGGCGCAGGGAGTCACCGTAACCGGGAAAGTGACCGATGAAAGCGGAGAGGCCCTGGTGGGCGTTTCCGTAATGAAGAAGGGAACCACCCAGGGTGTGATGACCGATGTGAACGGAAACTACGCCATTGCCCAGGTTTCCGGGACCACCGTCCTGGTTTTTTCCTCCCTGGGGATGGTGACACAGGAACTTACCGTAGGAAACCGTACCCGTATCGACGTGATCCTGCAAGGAGCTGAAACCTCGCTCGACGAAGTGGTGGTAGTGG
The DNA here is from genome assembly GCA_040394705.1 of Leadbetterella byssophila. Lineage (GTDB taxonomy): Bacteria > Bacteroidota > Bacteroidia > Cytophagales > Spirosomataceae > Leadbetterella > Leadbetterella byssophila_B. The sequence goes on along the minus strand of JBEBRS010000032.1, from coordinate 10,935 downwards.
GCTACGGTACCGCCCGGCGCTCCGATATTACCTCGTCTATTACCTCGGTGAAAGCGGAAGACCTGAAAGGAATTCCCGCCGCGGGTATCGACCAGATGCTCCAGGGAAAAGCGGCCGGGGTGACCGTCACCAGTAACGGCGGACAGCCGGGTGGGGGTGTTTCCGTGAAAGTGAGGGGGGTGACCTCCATCAACAGCAATGACCCGCTCTTCGTGATCGACGGAGTTCCTTTTATCAATGGAAATACATCGAATAATACCGGGTTTGCCGGTTTGGGCGGATCCGACGGGCAAACCGGTAACTCCGTGATGGCCATGCTGAACCCCAACGATATTGAGTCGATAGATGTATTGAAAGACGCTTCGGCCCAGGCCATCTATGGATCACAGGCCGCGAACGGGGTAATCATGATTACCACCAAAAAAGGAAAAGCCGGCGAAGGCAAGATCAGCTACGAAATGTATTACGGCATCTCGGAAGTAGCACGCAAGCTGGACCTTATGGATTTGAGAGAATTCGCGCGTTATCAAAACGAGATCCTTCCCGTGATAGGCCTTACCCCCTCGGAAGAATTTGCCGACCCCTCCCTGCTGGGTACCGGCACCGACTGGCAGGAAGCCATGTTTCAGAAAGGAAATATGCAAAACCATCAGCTGAGTTTTTCCGGTGGAAGAGAGAAAAGCAACTACTACGTTTCCCTGAATTATTTCAATAACCAGGGAATCCTGATCGGGTCTGACTTTGAAAGATTCAGTACCCGCCTGAGCTTTGATACCCAGCTGAAATCCTGGGCCAAAGTAGGCATGAGTCTGAACGCTTCGCGCAGTATACAGAACGTGACCCTGGCAGATGCCGCCGAAAGTACCATCTGGTGGGGCGCGGTGACCAGTCCGCTGGTACCCCTGAAAAACCCCGACGGCTCATGGGGAGGCGGGAATACCGTAGGCGGTATCCGCTACAGCAATGCCAACCTGGTCGGAAACAGCCAGTACCGCGGAAATACCAAAACCAGCACTACCGCGTTCGGGTCGGTATTTGCCGAACTGGAAATCCTGAAAGGCCTGAGCCTGAGAAACGAACTTTCTTTCTCCCTGGGGCTCGACAATAACATCGCTTACCAGAAAGCAGGCAACGTGGGCGGGGAAACCTTCCGCAGTAAGCTGATCGACAACCGTTCGGACAGCTACTACTATTCCCTGACCAACTACTTCAATTACATCAAATGGGTAAACGGTCACAGCATTCATGCCACCCTCGGCCACCAGGCGCAGATGTCGTACTGGCAGGCCATAGGCGGAACAAAAGTAGACCTCCAGGCCAATATTATGGACCTGAACACCGGTAGTTCCGACCAGACCACCTGGGCCCTGAACGGAGGCAAGGGCCATTGGGCCATGGAATCGTGGTTTGCGAGAGCGAATTATACTTACGGCGACCGCTATTCGGTATCTGCCAGCTTCCGGGCCGACGGTTCCTCCAACTTCGGTCCCAACAACCGGTGGGGATACTTCCCGGGCGTATCCGTGGGCTGGACGGCCTCAAACGAAGAATTCATGAAAGATTTGCTGCCCAATACCCATCTGAAAATTCGGGCAGGATACGGGGTAGTAGGTAACCAGAACTTCCCCGGCGGCGCGCCTAACCCTGCTTATGTGGGGGCCGTGCAATTCTTCACCGGTCCGGTGGGCTTCGGCACCTCCAACATGATCCAGGGGATCCCCAATCCCGACCTCAAGTGGGAGACCGTGAAAACCACCAACGTGGGGGTAGACCTGGGGCTGCTGGGCGGAAGGCTTGACCTGACCGTGGATGCCTACAAAAAGGTCACCAGCGATATGATTATCTTCCTGACCGGACCAACCCTGATAGGGGTGGGCGACGCGTGGGATGATCTCAAAGCGCCCCTGGGCAATGCCGGCCGCATGACCAACACCGGGATAGACCTGGGCATCACTTCCGTGAACGTGCGGAACGACAATCTCACCTGGAAAACCAACCTGGTCTTTACCCATTTCAAAAATAATTACGACCAGGCCGCCAGCGCCGCCTCTGCCCTTGATGGCCGGGTATATTACAACAATTACCTGATTACCCATACCACACCGGGCAGACCCGTAGGTTCTTTCTGGGGTCTCGTGACAGACGGCCTGTTCAGAACCCAGGCCGACCTCGATAACAGCCTGCCCCAGTTCGGTTACATTGTGGATCCGAACCAGACCTGGCTGGGCGATGTACGCTTTAAGGATATCAATAACGACGGGAAGATCGATGCCGAAGACATGACCTATATCGGCAGTCCGATTCCTAAGTTTTCCTGGGGACTGACCAATAGCCTGAATTATAAAAACTTTGACTTTTCGGTATTCTTCCAGGGAAGTTACGGGGCCAAAGCCTACAATTTCCTGAAGTGGCAGATTGAAGGAATGAACGGGGCCTGGTCGAACCAGCTGCGTACCGTGCTGGATCGTTATACCGAAACCAATACCGGCGCCGATCTGCCCCGTTTTACCAATACCAATACCAACAACACGGCCATGAGCGACCGTTATGTGGAAGACGCTTCCTACTGGAGAATCCAGAACATTACCCTGGGGTACCGCCTTCCTGCGCAAGTATTGAAAAGTATCAAAAGCTCGAATATCCGGATCTACGGATCGGTGCAGAACCTGCATACCTTTACCGGCTATTCGGGGTATGACCCGGAAATCGGGGCATTCAATAACAATATCCGGCTGATGAACGTGGATATGGGGCATTACCCTAACCCGAGAACATTTACCATAGGGGCCAACCTTGAATTCTGATGAAGCTCATCGCTAAAAAATATACAGATATGAAATATAAAAGAATTTTAACCTTGCTGTTCCCTGCTTTCCTGCTGGCTTCCTGTAGCGAAAGTTTTATCGAGCGGCCTTCCCTTTCCGGAACTACCACGGGAAACTACTACACTACGGTAGAGGAGGTAAGAGGCGCCACCAGTACCCTGTACAGTGGCCTGCCCTGGCGAGACTTTGAAAGCCGCGCCCAGGACGCCATCGGGGATGTGATGTCAGGCAATATGTTTACCTACGAAGATGTGGAATACCTGAACCTGACGTATTCTGCCGCCTCTCAACGCATTGGAGCAGCCTGGAAAGCCTTCTACAAGATCCTGGGATACTCCAATATCCTGATCAATACCTTTGAAGACAAGAAAGCCAACGGAGGCGGCGCCTTCCTCGATCCGGCTATCGGCGAATGCCACTTTATCCGGGGAACGGTGTATTTCTACATTGCCCGCATCTGGGGCGACGCGCCCATTATCACCGATCCGGCCCAGGTCACTTTGTCGGGCGACTTTGACATTCCCCGGTATTTCCAGGCCGACGTGCTTCGTTTCGCCCGGGAAGAACTCCAGAAAGCAGAGGCCGCCCTTCCGGTGAACGACGAACCCGGAAGGCTGACCAAAACTTCTGCCCAGGGCATGCTGGCCAAGCTCTACCTGTACACCAAAGACTACGCCAACGCCAAAGCCAAGGCCGAGGAGGTAATCAACTCCGGTAAGCACCACCTGGTAGACGATTACTACGGAATGTTCACCAAGATGTCGATGGACAATAACCCCGAAACGCTCTTCTCTATTCAGCACCAGTTTGCTCAGGATCCCTGGGGTACGGGAAATATCAAAAATCCGGATCGCGGACCTTCCAGCCTGCAAACGGCGGAGGCCTCGATGTGGGGCATGTATATGCCTTCTCTGGATCTCCTGGCCGCATACGAGTTCGGAGATAAAAGAAGGGCGTGGTCAGTGATGGAACACGGATGGGAAAAGCCCGAATGGAAACCTCAGCGTCCGAATGCCACGGAGTACAACGCCTTTATGGCCAACGGATTCCGGTATGATACGCTTCAGCCCGAAGCGGCAGGCGGGATGAAAAATGCCGTTCGCTCTAACATTACCAAGTATTTTGCCGGACCGGGAGAATCGTTTGGGGGAGAGCCGGTAAACGGACAAAACTCGGGCAATAACGTGGTGCTTTTACGGTATGCCGATGTGCTGCTCATTTATGCCGAAGCCGTATTGGCCGGCGGGGCTTCCACCACCGATGCCAGCGCCCTGGCCGCATTTAACAGCGTGAGAACCCGGGCCGGTTTGCCTACCAAAACTTCCCTTACCCTGGATGAAATTTTGCAGGAAAGAAGAGTGGAGTTCGCTTTCGAAGGCGATTACTGGTTCGATATTCAACGCCAGGGCTTTGCCAAGGCCAGAGAGATGATTTCGAAGCAAAACCGCGGAAGTGTGGAGGGCGGTCCGAACTACATCACGAACTTCACGGAAGACAAGATGTACCTGCCGGTTCCGGCCTCTGAAACGGTGCAGGCGCCCGCGTTACTGAAACCCGCGGTTCCATATTATAACGACTAAAAAGACCTGAGAAATGAAAAAATATAGTGTACTGATTTATATTCTGATGCTGATGTGGGGGGTATCGGCCTGTACGGAAGATACCGACGGAACGCCCGCGGTGCAGCCCGGTAACCTGAACGTAACCAGCGTGGTGCCTGATGCCGCCGCCGGTGGAGAACTGGTGATCCTGAAAGGCACAGGCCTGGGTGACATTCGCTCGGTGGTGTTTGAAAAGGGGGAGGTTCCGGCGGGTTTTCAGCCCACTTTGAATACCGGAGACGTATTTATGTTTCGGGTGCCCCTCGACGCGGGCGGTGGAGAGCAAAACGTGACGCTGACCAATGGAAACGGACGGCAGCAAAGCTTCACTTTCCGGGTAATGGCCTTTCCTGTGGTGTATGACGTAAGCAATTACAACTTCGAAGCCGGAACGGAAATCACCATCACAGGCAATAACCTGGAAGATGTACATACCGTGAAATTCACCGGGTCAGAAGAAGCCCTGAGCATCGTTTCCCAGTCCAAAAACGAACTGACGGTGAAATTTGCTTCCTCGGAAGTGCACAGGAGTACCCTCGACATTATCAACGAGACCGGCCTCCTGAAAACTACCCAGGAGTTTGTGAACCTGGAAAAAGCTTTTGTGATCTTTACCGAAGGCTATGGAGAAGGCTTCTCTGACGGCTCGTGGGGAGACCCCGGCACCGTGACCGACAAGGAGGCCAAATCCGGATCGAAGTCGGTTTACAAAAACTACCAGAAAGGAAACTGGCACCTCATTAACTTTGCCAACTGGTGGCCCGGTGTGGAGGAAGACCCCGAGTATAAATTCCTGACCGTATGGGTCAAAGGAGCTTCCCAGGATTATACCCTCTACCTGACAAGCGATCAACGTGCAGGAGGTTTCGGAAACGGCGACCGCTCTTATCCGCTGAATGTGCCGGCAGAGAAGTGGACCTACTTCAAAATACCGCTCTCGGAAGTAAAACTCTGGGAAAAGGGAACTCCTTTCTTCCAGCTGGGCTTCTGGATACCCGGGCCTGACGCCCAGGACGAGATCTTCCATTTTGACGACCTGATTCTCGTCAAATAATTCGGAACAATATGACCCGACCCCTGTATACCTTTCTCCTGGCGATAGTGATCTGCGCGGCCCACGCGCAGATCACGCCCCAGGCTACACTCCAGACCCGGAACCTCTATGCGCACCTGCTTTCCCCGGAAAGAAAAGGTGTATATTTCGGACATCAGGATGCGCTGTCGTACGGGCTGAACGCCGACGGCACCCGCTGGGTAGGCGACAGGAACAGGAGCGATGTAAAAGCGGTTTCCGGACAACACCCGGCCGTGATCGGCTACGATTTGGGACACCTGGAGCTGGATAGCGCCCGGAACCTCGACAAAGTGCCTTTCGCGGAAATGAAACGGAATATCGTGGAAACCTACCTCAGAGGCGGGCTGAATACGCTGAGCTGGCACCCCAATAACCCGGTAGATCCTAAAAAGACCACCTGGGATACGGAAGCCTTTACCATCCGGAGAATTCTCGGAGAGAAGGTACACCGGGAGAATTACCTGGCATGGCTGGACAAGCTGGCCGACTTCTTCCTTGACCTCCAAACCCCCGATGGGGAAATGGTGCCGGTCATCTTCCGGCCGTTTCACGAGCATACAGGCTCCTGGTTCTGGTGGGGGGCAGACCACTGCACCCCGGAAGAGTACATCGCCTTCTGGCGCATGAGCATAGATCACCTCCTTCAGACCCGGGGAGTCAAAAACCTGCTGATCGCGTATTCTACGGATGTCTTCCGCGACAAAGCCCACTACCTGGAACGCTACCCGGGCGATGCATACACCGACATGATCGGGGTGGATACCTATCACCGTGGCGCGCCGGAAAGCAACGATACTTTCCGCGCGGAACTGACCCGGATGCTAAACGTGCTGCAGGCCGTCTCCAAAGAAAAAGGGAAGCCCTTTGCCATTACGGAAATGGGCCTGGAACGCATCACCGTAGCTAACTGGTGGACCCGCATCATCCTCCCGGTGATCGGCGACAGCGGAGCCGCGTATTTCCTGGTGTGGCGGAACGGGTACGATACCCATTATTACGCGCCTTACCCCGGCCACCCTTCCGTTCCTGACTTCCGGAAAATGATCCGTTCAAAGAAGATACTCCTGGAGAAAGCGATCCGTAAACAACATATATATACCCCCTGAGTATGGGATTCGAAACCATCGATGTAGTAGTTATCCTGGGCTATCTCCTGGTGATCACCCTGATTGGGCTGATACTCCGGAAACGTTCCAGCCGGAGCAAGAAAGATTACCTCCTGGGCGGCAACCGCCTGCCCTGGTGGATGCTGGGTATTTCCAATGCTTCCGGCATGTTCGATATTTCCGGTACCATCTGGATGGTTTCCATCATGTTTATCTACGGGGTAAAAAGTGTGTGGCTGCCCTGGCTCTGGCCGGTGTTTAACCAGGTGTTTATGTTTGCCTACCTTTCCATCTGGTTGCGGCGTTCCAACGTTTCTACAGGGGCGGAATGGATGCTGACCCGGTTCGGAAAAGCCGGAGGTTCGCATACCATCATTGTGGTATTTGCCCTCCTGAGTTGCTTCGGCTTTATGGCTTACGGCTTTATAGGGCTGGGGAAATTCATCGAGGTGTTTATTCCTTTCGGGGCGGTTCAGCCCTACCTGCCTTTCTCCGTATCCCCGGAATTTGTACCCCATTTTTACGGCATCGTATTTACCCTCTTCGCCGTGTTTTACTCCATTATGGGAGGGATGTCCAGTATTGTATGGGCTGACGTGGTCCAGTATTCCCTGATGGCCATAGGTGCGGTAAGCATTGCCGTGGTGGCGGTGTCTCAGCTCTGGGGCCAAACCCTTCACGTGCCGCCGGGCTGGTCGGACTTGTCTTTCGGCTGGAAACTGGGCATAGACTGGGAAGGGGTTCTTCCGGAAGTCAACCGCAAGATCCGGGAAGACGGCTTTGATCCTTTCGGTATGTTTTTCTCCCTGATGGTAGTGAAAGGCATCCTGTCGAGCCTGGCCGGTCCGGCCCCGAATTACGACATGCAGAAAGTGCTTTCCACCCGTTCACCCCGGGAAGCGGCCCTGATGAGCATGTTCGTCAATATCGTGTTGCTGCCCACCCGGTATCTCATGATCATTGGGTTTACCGTACTGGCTCTGCTTTACTACCAGGACCTCAACCTGGAGACGGCGGCGGGGGCAATTGATTTTGAACGCATACTTCCCTCCACCATTCTTAAATTCGCGCCGGCAGGACTGATGGGCCTGTTCCTGGTCGAACTCATGTCTGCGTTTATGGGCACCTTTGCGGGTACCCTCAATGCGGCCCAGGCCTATATTGTCAACGATATCTACCTGAGGTCGCTCAAACGTGACGCGTCTAACCGTCAGATCGCCCGCATGAACTACCTCTCCGGCGTAGCGGTGGTGATCATCAGCATAGGGTTGGGCATCTTCGCCAAAGATGTCAACAGCATTTTGCAGTGGATTGTAGGAGCGCTTTACGGAGGCTACATTGCGTCCAATATGTTGAAATGGCATTGGTGGAGATTTAACGGAACCGGTTTTTTTACAGGGATGTTGCTGGGTATCCTTTCCGCCCTCATTCTCCCTTATGTATTCCCGGATACCGTCCCTCTGTACTATTTCCCGGTGATCCTCCTTCTGTCGCTTTCCGGATGTATAGCGGGTTCCCTGCTCACTCCGCCCACGGAAATGGAGGTGCTGAAAAAGTTTTATTCTACCGTACGGCCCTGGGGTTTCTGGGGGCCGGTGCTGGAACGGGTGCGGGAAGACCATCCGGCATTTGAACCCAATAAAGACTTCCGGAAAGATATGTGGAACGTGGGGGTAGGGATAACGGCCCAGACCGCCATTACGGTGCTGCCGGTGTTTATTGTATTGCTGATGCCGAAAGAAGGCCTGCTGACCGCGGGCATACTGGCGGTATGTGTGGCTATTCTTTACCGCACATGGTATAAAAAATTACCTGAGAATTAATATGTTTACAGAAAGATATCAAGCGCTTTTGAGCGAGTATGAAGCGTTGGTGGCCCGGCCGAACCGTGTGGAAGGGTTAGGAAACGGGGTGGTAGACCGATATAAAAACCCGGTGCTGACTGCCGCGCACACGCCACTTTTCTGGCGATATGACCTCAATCCCGAAACCAATCCCTACCTCATGGAGCGTTTCGGCATCAATGCCGTTTTTAATGCCGGTGCCATCAAATGGAAAGGCAAATATCTCCTGATGGCCCGTGTGGAAGGCAGTGACCGCAAGTCGTTTTTTGCTATTGCGGAAAGTCCCAACGGAATTGACCGTTTCACCTTCCGCGATTTTCCGGTCGAATTTCCGGAGACGGAAAACCCTGACGGCAATATTTACGATATCCGCCTGATAGCCCACGAAGACGGGTGGGTGTACGGCCTTTTCTGTACAGAGAGGAAAGATCCGGAGGCACCCGCGGGCGATGAATCCGCGGCGGTAGCCCAATGCGGAATCGTGCGTACACGTGACCTGGAAACCTGGGAAAGATTGCCCGACCTGGTGACCCCTTCTCCCCAGCAACGGAACGTGGTACTGCACCCCGAATTCGTCCACGGAAATTATGCCTTGTATACCCGTCCTCAAGACGGATTCATTGAAGCCGGCACCGGCGGAGGCATTGCCCTTGGTTTTACTTCCAGCATGGAAAATGCCGTGATCGAAAAAGAATATCTCCTGGAAGGAAAGCGATACCATACGGTGAGTGAAGCCAAAAACGGCCTGGGGCCGGCCCCCATCAAAACAGACAAAGGATGGCTGCACCTGGCCCATGGCGTGCGGCACACCGCAGCGGGACTCCGGTATGTGCTTTACCTGTTTATGACCGACCTGCATGACCTTGCAAGGGTCATTTACCGTCCCGCAGGATACTTCCTGGCTCCCAGGGGGGAAGAACGAACCGGCGACGTATCCAATGTGCTTTTCTCGAACGGATGGATTACGGATGAAGACGGGAAAGTCTTTATTTACTATGCCTCGTCTGACACCCGCATGCATGTGGCCACTACTACTGTAGAACGCCTGGTAGACTATTGTCTCCATACACCACCTGACGGCTACCGCTCGGCTACCTCCCTGAAAAGGCTTCACAACCTGATTGTATCCAATCTCGAAATCAAAGTGTAAATTCGGATAAACAGGATTTTTTTATCGCGTTTATTGAAAAAATGAATTGAAAAATTTGTTTTTACTGAAATAGCCTTTATTTTTAGCTCATTATTAATTCTTTACCCAAATCAAATCATGAACAGATTTATAATCCCTTTAGTGATTTTGCTCGGGTCATTTTTGTACAGTTTGTACTGGAACCAGGTCAGGCGGCCGTTCTGTACAGACAAGATGGGAGAAGTGGCGGATCAGGCAGTAGTGGGGACGCTTCCTCCGGTAGCAGAAACTGACACCGTACAGTTGGAGTTGACCCCGACTGAGAAAGCATTGTTTGAACCGCTGGATATTTACTTCCAGTCGGGTAGTCCGAACATCATCCGGACGCCGGAACTCAACGATTGGCTGGCACTCGCGAAAAACTACCTCGAAGAAAATCCGGGTGAAAAACTCAGCCTGGTGGGGCATACCGACAGTGACGGTTCGGAAGAGTTGAACCAGGGCTTGTCAGAGTCACGCGCCGGGAAAGTCAGGGATATCCTTACCGCAGAAGGTTTTTCAGGGAATAATCTCGTGGTTTCAGGGAAAGGAGAAACCGAACCCATAGCCGACAACGCCACGACAGAAGGAAAACAAAAAAACAGAAGAGTTTCGATCAGACTTATCAAATAAAATTATGGAAAATGTAAAATGTTTACTGTCTAATTTCCCCTGGGACCTGTTCCTTTTTTTGGTGGTTCTCGGGCTTCTTTTATGGTGGCTGTTAAACTGGCTGGTGGGCAACCGCCTGAGAAAGCACACCGAGGAACTTTATCACCGGATTTCCCTTCTCGAAAGTGAGAACGGAAAATTGAAGCGGGAATTCTCAGACCGGACCACTTTCCTTGAAAACGAACTGGAAGCCTGTCGGAAAGGCAAAGTAGCAGGAGGTGCGGTAGCGGCCGGAGTGGCGGCAGCGGCGCTCACGGAAAAAGCCAAAATCAAGAAAGACGATTTGAAAATTGTAGAAGGAATAGGGCCTAAAATAGAAGAACTCTTTAACGCGGCAGGGATATACTCTTTTGATGACCTGGCCAACGCCGCGGTAGACCGTCTCAAGGGAATCCTTGACGAAGGAGGTAGCCGCTTCCAGATGCACGACCCTTCCACCTGGCCTGAGCAAGGTGCCATGGCCCGCGACGGCAAATGGGAAGAGTTGAAGAAATGGCAGGAAGAACTCAATAAAGGAAGAGAAGATTAAGCAGAAAAAACAAAGCAAAGATGCCTGAAAGTGCCGGATTTAGGGAACTTTTCAGGCATCTTTTGTTTTGGCTGATAGCTGATAGCTGATAGCTGATAGCTGATAGCTGATAGCT